>NZ_NCGB01000057.1:0-9889 GCF_002278865.1 Sphingomonas sp. 28-62-11
GCCCCTCGGCGCGCAGCAGCTCGAAGCTTTTCTGGATGCAGGTGAGCATGCCGAGCGCGAGCACATCGACCTTCATCAGCCCGAGCGCGTCGATATCGTACTTGTCCCATTCGATGAAGGTGCGGTCCGCCATTGCGGCATTATGGATTGGTACCATTTCGTCGAGCCGCCCCTGGGTGAGCACGAACCCGCCGACATGCTGCGACAAATGCCGGGGAAAATGCAGCAACTGATCGACCAAAGTCTTCAGTCGCAGCATCGCCGGGTCCTCAAGGCTGAACCCGGTTTCGGCGAAGCGCTTTTCCTCCATCTGGCTGGCATAGCTGCCCCACACGGTGCTGCTGATCCGCGTCGTCACATCCTCGGTAAAGCCGAGCACCTTGCCGACCTCGCGCACCGCGCTGCGTGGGCGGTAATGAATGACGGTCGCAGCGATCCCGGCGCGGTCGCGGCCATAGCGCGCATAGATATGCTGCATCACCTCCTCGCGTCGCTCATGCTCGAAATCGACATCGATATCGGGCGGCTCATCCCGCTCGGACGATACGAAACGCGAGAAGAGCAGGTCGTATTTCATTGGATCAACCGAGGTGATGCCGAGCAGGAAACACACCACCGAATTGGCAGCCGACCCCCGCCCCTGACACAAGATCGGCGGATCGACCGAGCGGGCGAACTTGACCATCTCGTAGACGGTCAGGAAGTAATAGGCGTAGTTGCGCTCACGGATCAGCTCGAACTCTTCATAGAGCAACCGGCAGAGCTTGCCCGGCAACGCGCCGGGATAGCGCGCCTGCGCCGCCATCAGCACGATATGCTGAAGCCAGTCCTGCGCGCTCCAGCCATCGGGAACGGGCTCATGCGGATACTCGTAGCGAAGCTGATCGAGCGAAAAGTCGATCCGGCCGAGCAGCCGGGTCGACTCGGCAATGGCGTCGGGATAATCACGGAACAACCAAGCCATCTCGTCGGGTGATTTCAGATGGCGTTCGGCATTGGCTTCCAGCCGCCTGCCCGCCGTGGCGATCGTCGTTTTGGCCAGGATACAGCTCAGCACGTCATGCAAAGGGCGCGCTGCCGGGTTGGCATAGAGCGCGTCGTTGGTGGCGATCATCGGCACGCCGAGTTTGGTGGCCAATGCGGCACGCCTGGCGAGCATCCGCCGGTCGCGCCCGGCATAGGGCATCCGCGCGCCAAGCCAAACGCGCCCCGATGCTGCCTTCACCAGCCAGCGCAGCCGATCTACATTCCCGCTGGCGCGGTGCAGGCCGGGGGCGTGCATCACGGACTCGGCGCTGACTGGTACATTCTCTTCAGCGACGAAGCTCGTTTCCGGCAGCACGATCAGCAGCAGATCATCAAGATGCGCTAGCAAATCGGCAAGGCCGAGCAGGCACCCGCCCTTCACCGCCCGCCTGTTGCCCAATGTCAGCAACCGGCATAGCCGCCCCCAGCCGTGGCGGGTCGCGGGGTAGGCGACGATATCGGGCGTGCCATCGGCAAACACTAGCCGTGTGCCGACGACAAGCTTGAAATCGAGGCCAGTCGCCTTCTCTATCGCCTCGCGCAGCGCGACATGCGCGCGGACGACCCCGGCGACGGTGTTGCGATCGGCAATGCCAATACCGGTCTGACCAAGCGCAATCGCTTCGCCAACCATCTCTTCGGGGTGCGATGCGCCGCGCAAGAAGGAATAGTTGGTGGCAGCAATCAGTTCGGCAAACATGGCATGCTCAAGCGAACAGGCCATGCATGTACCAGTCGGGATTGATCTTCTCCGTCCCGTAGAGCCCGTGCCGGAAAATCCAGAAGCGCCGGCCACGCGCATCCTCCACGCGGTAATAATCCCGGGTCAGGCCTGTCCCCAATCCTGAAGGCCCACCGGCACGTTTCCACCATTCGGCGGCAAGCCGTTCGGGCCCTTCGAACCGCGTCACCTCGTGCAGTGTGCGCCGCCAGCGGAAGCGGTGCGGCGGGCCATCGGGCACTTCGGCGATCACCTCGATGATCTGCGGCGGATCGAACAGGTGAATGGGTCGCAGCGGCGGCTCTCCGGCTTCAGGCTCGCACCATAGGCTCGGTTCCGGGGCATCGACCGCTGGCAATGCGAGCACCGCCTGTTCGGGGATATGTGTGTCGCGCGCGCGCAGCCGCCGGAAATGCCCGCGACCGACCCGCGTACTCAGCCGGTCGATCAAGGCGGTCAGCTCGCCCGCCGCCACGGCCCCGCCTTCCAGTTGCAACTGGGTGGGTGCGAGCGGCTCGAGCACAGGAACGGCCAAGCGGATCAGATCGAACCCGAATCCAGGGTCGATCGGATCATTCAGCGAATCGAGCCGTTCGGCAAACAGCCGCATTACCGCCTTGGGATCGCGCAAGGGGAGACTGGCCTCAACGCCGAGTTCGCGCACGGCGCCGTCGCTGCGATAGAGCCGCGCGGCAAAGCGCCGCCCGCCCTTGTGCCGCTCCAGCATCGCCTCACCTGCTTCGCCTGCCAGTTCACCGAGCACCGCCAGCGCATAATCGGTTTGCGCGATGGGTTCGGCAAAGCGACGTTCGAACAGCAAGGCGGGTTCGGCACGGCGCGGGGTGATCCGGCTGTCCGATTTACCGAGCAGCCGCGCCAGCATATCGCTCGTCTCCGCACCAAAACGCGCAGAAATCGGGGCGCTTGGCCTGCCCGCCAGATCCGCAATCGTCTTCAGTCCCGCCCGCCGCAACGCCAGTTCGGTATCATCATCGGCACGCAGCGCCGCAATCGGCAGGCGAAGCACTGCCGCTTTCTCATCAGTAGCGGGCACCGACTGGAACCGCGCCAGTGCCTGTGCGGCTTCGGGTGTGGAGGCGAGCGCGTGGCGCAATTGCATGCCCGCGCGCGCGGCCCAATGCTCGATATCGTCGACGAGCCCCGCCTCGCCGCCAGCATGCGGGCAACCGGTGATATCCATCGTCAGTCCGGCATCGTCGAGTGCGACCATCGGCGTGAACCGGTCACACGCATCGGCCAGCCGATCGAGCAGTTGCTGATCGGCGACAGGATCATGATCGACAGCCAGCAGATCGGGCACGCGCGCGCGCGCATCGGCAAGCGCCAGCCCGAGATGGGCGCGCGTGCCCTCATCCGTCGCCACGATCCGCATCGCGCCGCGCTGCTTTTGCGTAAAGACCACCCCGTCAGCCGGTGCGGCGTTCCCCGCCCGTCGCCAGCGATCCGCTGACAGATAAGGGAACCACAGCGCCAGGAAGCGCCGCTTGCCCGAAAACGCCTTGGTCACGATTCCACTCCACATGCCATGAACGGCCAGCAGCACCGCCGCGCTGGCGCAAAAGATTAAGGTCAAGCGTCGGATACCCCGGTGCGCTCGCCTCCAGCGGCGCCGCTGCCGCCGATGCGACCGACCAGCGCGTCTGTGCAGCACTCGGGCCGGGTTGGGCATCGGCGCGCAGCATCAGCGCGGTGACGCCACTGGCCTGCGCCGCAACCGCCAGCCGCCTGCTTGCCGTAAGATCAAGCACGCGCGGATTCTTCCACAATTCGATCACCGCGACATCGATATCGGGGCAGCGCACCACTTCTGCCGCCACGCGCAGCAGCCCCAGTGCATCGTCAATCACCCCAAGAATCACCCGGCCAGGATCGATGCCCAGTTCGGCCAGTCCCGGTGCGTGCAGGCACCCGCCCCGCGCCTCCGCCGCCTGTTCGCGCAGCCACAGGATCGTCCCGCCCGGTCGCGTCAGCTGTGCACCCAGCATCGCGGCAAAGCCCGCCGCGCTGCCAGTGTCATCAAGCGAGGCGGCAAAAATCTCATGCAGACGCGCGCGCATCAGCCCGCCGCCCAGAGCCGCATCGATGCCGGCATGGCCAAGCGGCACCATTTCCACCCCGGAATCGGCACGCGCGCGCTCGCCCACCGCAATATGGGCGCGTAACATTTTGATCGTATCAGGCGAATCGCGCATTATTGTTCCTGTTATGTTCTAATTCGGCTGATGCGCTGGTCGAGTCAAGCAGCATGCGCAAGGCCATGCTTGGAATAGTGCCCTGCGCGGACGCCCTTTCGAAAGACGCGGGGGCGACTATGATCGCGCGGATGTGCAACCATTATCGCAACGACCCCGCTGCCCGGGCGAGACTGCCGACATGGCGCGAATATATCGGCTGGGACGCCGCTGATTTCGCCCAGGCGCCAACCGATGTGTGGCCAAAGCGCGAAGCATGGGTGGCCCGCATCGCCGATGGGCAGCGCATCATCGACCAGATGATGTGGGGGGTGCCGCTTACCGTCGCCGGCAAGCGTCCAGCAACGACGGTGACGAAGCACGTCACCAACGTTCGCAACCTGACCAGTCCATTCTGGAAATCGATGCTCGCCACGCCTGCGCAGCGCTGTCTGGTGCCCTTCACCGCCTTTGCCGAACCAAAGATCGGCGCTGGCCGGGAAGAACATTGGTTCACGATTCCCGATCAGCCCGTTGCTGCGTTCGCCGGTATCTGGCGACCCTCGACAGCGGGCAATGTCTTTGCTTTCCTGACCTGCGAGCCGAACCCCCTCGTCGCTCCGCTGCACCCAAAGGCGATGCCGGTTATCCTGCAGCCGGATGATTACGACACGTGGCTGTCAACCGATCTAGCCGGGGCAAGCGCCCTCGCCGCTCCCTTTCCGTCGCAGTTGATGCGCGTCGCCTAGCGCGAACTGCGGCGGACTGCAGCCGCTTGGCCAAGTTTTCGGATAGTCTGGCTGGGGCGGCAGGATTCGAACCTACGAATGGCGGCATCAAAAGCCGCTGCCTTACCGCTTGGCGACGCCCCAGCAGAGCGGGAGGCTTTAGGGGGTGATTTAGCTGGTGGAAAGGGGCAAGCGCCGCATACGACCCACCACATCACAAATTTCAATCAATCCGGTGCACCCAGCCATAGGGATCAGCCGCCAGCCCGCGCTGGATGGCGACCAGCGACTGGCCGATGCTCTGGGTGATCTGGCCAGGGCCACCGCTGCCGATCGTGAACTGGAAGTCGCCCAAGGTCATCTGGCCGATCGGCGTTACAACTGCCGCGGTGCCACAGGCAAATGCCTCTACCAGGCGCCCGCTTGTCGCATCGGTCCGGCAATCATCGATAGCATAGGGCTTTTCGTCCACCACCAGCCCGCGATCACGCGCCAGCCGGATGATCGAATCGCGCGTGATTCCAGCCAGAATCGTGCCCCCCAAAGGCGGCGTGCGCAGCGATCCATCATCGAACACGAAAAAGATGTTCATGCCGCCGAGTTCCTCGATCCAGCGGCGTTCGACCGCATCAAGGAACAGCACCTGATCATGCCCGCGCCGTGTGGCCTCAGCTTGTGCCATCAGGCTAGCGGCGTAATTGCCGCCACATTTCGCGGCGCCCGTGCCGCCGGGAGCAGCGCGGGTATAATCCTGCGACACCCATAACGACACTGCCGGTGCATCGCCTTTAAAATACGCGCCGACCGATGATGCGATCACCGCATAGATATATTCGGTCGACGGCTTCACGCCCAAAAACACCTCAGTCGCAATCATGAAGGGACGCAGATAAAGCGACCCGCCATCGATTGTTGGAATCCAGTCGCGTTCGCTGACGACGAGGCGGCGCACTGATTCCAGGAACAGCGCCTCGGGCAGCGGAACCATCGCCATGCGCTCGGCCGATGCACGGAAGCGGCGGGCATTGGCATCGGGGCGGAACAGGGCGGTGCCGCCATCGGGCAAGCGATAGGCTTTCAGCCCTTCGAAGATTTCCTGCGCATAATGGAACACGCCCGCCGCTGGATCGAGCTGAAACGGTGCGCGCGGACAAATCTGCGCATCATGCCAGCCATTGGCGTCGCTATACCGGATCGTCGCCATGTTATCGGTGAACACCCGCCCAAAACCGGGATTGGCCAGCAATGCCGAACGGTCGGCAATGGGGATTGGCGCGCCATTGGGATGGATGGTGAATGCGATGTCGCTCTCGCCGTTCATGGTCGTCGCATCGAGCATCATGGTCACCGCATAAGATTTTTTGAGGGCTTGACCCCTCTATGGAAGGCGGCAAAGTCGGTCAACATGGCTGCCCCAACCTCCCTGGCTTCACCACCCTCGGCATCGCCGCTGTTCTTGCGGGAATCGGAAGTCCGACGGGGCATTGAACTGCTCTATTTCGGGTATAGCAATCTGACGCGCAGTGCCGATCAGGGTCTGGCCGCCCAAGGGCTGGGTCGCGCACATCACCGCGTGCTGTATTTCGTCGCACGCCAGCCCGACCTGACGGTCAGCCAACTTCTCGAGTTGCTGGCCATCACCAAGCAATCGCTTGGCCGGGTGCTGAACGAGCTGACCGAGCGCGGTCTGGTAGAAATGCGGCCGGGCGAACGCGATCGTCGGCAGCGATTGTTACGGCTGACGGCTGCCGGGCAAGAACTTGAAGCAGCGTTGTTCGACACGATCCGTACGCGGTTGTCGGCAGCTTATGCCAGCGCGGGACAGAATGCAGTGGGGGGATTCTGGGCGGTACTCGAAGGATTGATCCCCGCCGACGACAAAGCGCGGATCGCTGCGCTGCGCGACTAGCGTGCCGCTGCCGCCATTTCGGCGTTGCGGCGGGTCGCAGCCGCCAAAGTTTGGCTGAGGAGAGCAACGAGCGCGGCATCCCGATCGAGCACGTTCAGCCCCTCACGGGTTGACCCGCCGGGACTGGCCACGCGATCCGCGAGAACGGCAGGGCGCGCATCGGCACCGGCAGCGAGCAACGCCGCACCTTCCACGGTCGCGAGCGCGAGCCGCGCCGATTGATCTTCTGGCAGACCCAGCGCGGTACCGGCCGCCGCCAGCGCATCGATAAATCGGTACACAAAACCTGGCCCGCTCCCAGCAAGCGCCGTCACCGCATCGAACAGATCCGCATCGACCCATTCGACCAGCCCCAGCGGCGCCATCAGCGCACTGACGCCGTCGCGGACGTCGGCGGATGCTCCGGCGCTGTGCAAGGCAACCACGCCCTTGCCAATCCCCACCGGCAGGTTCGGCATCGCCCGCACGATCGCCCCGGCGCTGAACCGGCGCGCAATTGCTGCCTCTTCCACGCCAGCCAGAATCGATACGATCATCGGCACCCCGGCGATCCGCGATGCCCAGCGATCAGCGACGCCATCGATCTGTTGGGGCTTCATCGCCAGCATGACAGCATCGGGCAACGGCCCGTCTGGCAGCGTCCGCGCTTGCCAGACGCCAGACGGCAATTCCCTATCTGTTCGATTGACGACAGCTACGTCTTTAGCCGCGATTGTACCGCTCGCGATCCATTGGCGCAGCATCGCCCCACCCATATTGCCGCAGCCGATCAGCCAGAGCCGCCCAGGGATCACGCCTCGCCCTGGGTCTCGGTCAGCGCGGCGGCAAGCGCGTCCTTCGGGCTTTTCCCGCCCCACATCACGAACTGGAACACGGGGTAAAAGCGTTCGCACTCGTCTATCGCCGATTCGATCAGCAATTCAGCCGCGGCAAGCGACAGCGTGCCGCCATCGGTCGAATCAACCATTGCCGCATGCCGGTACAACAGGATGCCGCTCGACGACCACAGCTCGAAATGGCCAACCCAGAGCTGTTCGTTGACGAGACCGATGGCCTCGTAAATCGCCACACGACGTTCGTCCGTTACGCGAATGTCAGGGAAGGCAAGGAACTGGAGGACACTGTCCTCCTCACGCCATAGTGCGCGAAGCTCATATTCGGTCCAGCTGCCCTTTACCTGTGCGACGACTTCGTCATCCTGGCGCTCATGCGTCCAGCCATGCGCGGCAAAATAGCTTTCAAGCATGTCGATCGGCGCGGCGTCGTCGCGCTCGTCATCGGCTTCGTGCAGCTTCACCAACTCAATTCCAGCCCAATATCATTCGGTAGCCCTGGCGTGCCAATACGGCAGTCAAGGGGCAAGACCAGCCAGTCGCCGGACCCCAAAAAACTGTGGACAAGGCCGCCGAGCGAACCGTCGCAACCAATCAGGCAGTACCGGTCGACTTCTTGACCTTGGGCGGCGTGCTCGGCGCGGTGGTGGCTGCTTCCAGCTTCTCAATCCGCGCACGCAGAGCATCGGCTTCGTCGCGGGCCGCAGCGGCCATCGCCTTTACCGCGTCAAACTCCTCACGTGACACGAATTCCAGCCCGCCAATCCATTCCTTGGCCCGCGCCCGCGCGCTCTGTTCGGCCTCGCGACCGACGCCAGCGAGCGTGCCGGCGGCACCGTTGATGAACTTGGCAAAATCATCGAACAGACGGTTTTCGGATTGCATGGTCAAAATTCCCGATTGCTTCAGCTGATGATTTGGGTGCTCGATGACGATGGCACAAGGGTTTCTGCCCCCGGGTTCAGCTCACCGATCATATAGGTCAGATACCCGGCGAATAAAATCCACCCGAGATACGGCACCATCAGCACCGCGGCACCCACCCGGACCCGCCCGAAAGCGATGGTTGTCACCAAAGTCAGCGTGAACATCACCGCAAGCGTGACCAGCGACCAGAAAATCTGGTGCGCCCCGAAAAACAGCGGTGTCCAGATCAGATTGGCGACCATTTGCGCCGCAAAGAGCGCGATCGCCGGGCCACGCATTGTTGATCCGCGCGCATGGATCACCATCGCCAGTGCCAGGCCGATCAGCACGTAAATCACAATCCAGGCCACGGGAAACGCCCAGTCCGGCGGCGTCTCGACTGGCTTCACCAGCGCGGCATACCAGCGATTGGCCGATCCGGTCGGCACACTGCGCGCCGATGTGAAGCCCAGCAACAAGATGAACGGTACCGTCACGACGGCCCATCGAAGGAACGCCAGTCGAAGCTGTTGCTTCGATGCAATCTCTCTCACGAAAACCCTTTCACGAACGCACGGTTCACGATCCCCGGCCAGATACACTGATCCGGCACGCCTAGTGACATTTCGTGCCGCCTTTTCGGGGAATCGGCAAGCACACAAAATGCCTTAATGGCCTAAAATGACATTCCGCCGACGGCGCTGACCTCAAGCAAGTGCGCGGCAAGCAGAAATTCGACATTCCCTTCGGGGCCCGTGATCGGGCTTTGGACGATCCCGTTCACCGCCCAACCCTGCTCTTCAAACCACGCTGTGGCCTCGGCACAAACGCGCGCGTGGACTGCAGGGTCGCGCACGACACCCCCCTTCCCCACTTCTTCGCGTCCCGCCTCGAACTGTGGCTTGACCAGCACAAGGGCGCGCGCACCTGGGCGTGCAAAACCGATCGGCACTGCCAACACCTTGGCAAGCGCGATGAAACTGGCATCGCAGACGATCAGATCAACGGGCTCAGGGATATGCGCTGCCGTCAGGATCCGCGCGCTGGTTTGCTCATGGACGATCACGCGCTCGTCCTGGCGCAATTTCCACGCTAGCTGATTGGTGCCGCTGTCGACTGCATAGACGCGTGCTGCGCCTCGGGTGAGCAACACATCGGTGAACCCGCCAGTCGACGAGCCGACATCGATCGCAACGGCGCCTGTCACATCCCAGCCGAAATGATCCAGTCCATGCGCCAGTTTCACCCCACCGCGAGACACCCAGGGATGGTCGCGTCCCTTCACCTCAATCTCGGCATCGTCAGCAATAGTCTGGCCGGGCTTGTCGATCTTGCGCGTGCCGACATAAACCAACCCGGCCATCACCAGCGCCTGCGCCCGCGTCCGGCTTTCCGCCAGGCCGCGATCGACGATCAGTTGATCGATACGAATCTTTACCATCGCGGCGAGCTTATGCCCGCGCTTCTCCAATGCCTTCCTCATTCCACCTGAGGGCCTTGAGGACGCTGTCGATGATGGCGTCGGCGTCAAGGCCGGCCTGGGCGTACTGGATTTCGGGCTTGTCGTGGTCCTG
>NZ_NCGB01000058.1:0-9663 GCF_002278865.1 Sphingomonas sp. 28-62-11
GACCCGTAATAGTCGCGCGCCTCTTGAATCGCCTCGTCTTCGGATTCAGCGACAAAGACTTTCGTTCCGACTGCATTTCGAGGGAGGTCAGGATGAGCTAAATCAGCGACAGCAAGATCCAAATGAGCTCGATCATCAATTATTTCCGGCCCAAACCACGCCGGTATCCGGTGCCCCCACCACAACTGCCGGCTCACACACCAGGGCTGGATATTCTCCATCCAGTTGAAAAACGTCTTTTCCCAACTCTTCGGCACGATCTCGATCGCACCTGAGCGTACCGCCTCGATTGGGGCCTTGGCGAGCGCCGCCGCATCGACATACCATTGATCGGTGAGCCACGGTTCGATTACCACGCCGGAACGGTCGCCGAACGGCGTCTGGATCGTGCGCGGTTCGGCGTCATGCGGCTCGCCATCCTTGTCGATATGGGGCACGAGGCAGCCGAGCGCTTTCATCCGCTCGACGACCAGCTCGCGGGCGCCGGGCATGCCGTCTTTCTTGAAACGGTGCAGACCGATGAACTCGGCGGGCACGAGCCCGTCCGCCGTCTGAACCACATTCGCCTTTGCATCGAGCATATTGAGCATATCGGCAGGCTTGAACCCAGCGCGCTTGCCGACTTCGAAGTCGTTGAAATCATGCCCCGGCGTGATCTTAACCGCGCCCGAGCCCAGTTCGGGATCGGCATGATCATCGGGGATGATCCGAATACGCCGCCCGGTGATGGGCTGATCGATGAATTTCCCGATGACCGATTGATAGCGCGGATCGGCGGCATTCACCGCGACCGCCATGTCAGCGAGCATCGTCTCCGGCCGGGTCGTCGCCACCACGATATGATGGCGGCCGTCGTCCAAGGTCACGCCATCCGCCAGCGGATAGCGGAAATGCCAGAAGCCGCCCTTCACCTCGATCGTCTCGACTTCGAGATCGCTGATCGCGGTGCCGAGGCCGGGGTCCCAGTTCACCAGCCGCTTGTCACGGTAAAGCAGGCCCTGATTATAGAGATCGACGAACACCTTGATGACGGCTTTCGAAAAGCCCTCATCCATCGTGAAGCGTTCATTCTCCCAGTCCATCGAGCAGCCGAGGCGACGCAGCTGGCGCGTAATCTCACCGCCGCTTTCGGCTTTCCATTCCCACACCTTGGCGACGAAATCCTCGCGCGAGAAATCGGTGCGCTTCTGCTGCTTGAGCGCCATTTGCCGCTCGACCACCATTTGCGTCGCGATACCGGCATGATCGGTACCAACCACCCAGAGCGCATCCTTGCCCTGCAACCGCGCATGCCGCGTCAGGATATCCTGCAGCGTGTTATCAAGCGCATGGCCGATATGGAGCGATCCCGTAACATTGGGCGGCGGGTTGACGATCGTCCATGGCTCCGCCCCCGGGCGATCGGGATGGAACAGGCCGTTCGCCTCCCAATGCGCGTACCAGCGCTGCTCGATGTCGGCGGGGTCGAATGTCTTGGGAAGTTCGCTCATGCCCTGCCCTTAACCGGCAGTTCCGGCCTTCGCTACAATTATGCTGCGCTGCGCAAGTGCGCCAGCGGGACGCGGTGGATCAACGCCGCCAATTATCTACCTTGCGTGATCCGGGCGATTTCGCGCGCGACCATGTCCTCGACCATGCCGGGCAGTTTGGCATCGAGCCATTCGCGCAGCATCGGGCGGAGCATTTCACGCACCATGCCCTCAAGCGTTTCGGGGGCGTGCGCCTCTGCGGCCGGGGCTGGCTTCACCACCAAGCGGGACAGTGTGTCCAGTGCGCCGCGGCTCGCCTGTGCTGCCGTCTCCGATAGAATGGAATCGTTCGCCACCGGCTGAGAGACCACGTGATCATCGTCGAGATCGTCGATCACCGGGTCGCTGAGTTCAAGGACATCGGCGGGATCGGGCGCCGCACGGCGCAGCGGTGCGGGTGCAGCTGACACAGTCGACGTCGGGCGCGGCGCACGGCGGCCCCGGCTGACGGCGCTGCCGTCACCCTCTTCGGCAATGATCCGCTTGATCGAAGACAAGATGTCTTCCATCGACGGTTCTGCGCTCACATCGCCCATTACCATGCCCCGCCGTCTCAATCGCCGTGTCAGCGATCCATTACCCCGGTGTTTGGCGGATTTGCGTGATGGCTGTCAACCTATCGCTCGATAATCGCCGTCTGTGGCGGCGTTGATGCCGTGCTGGTGGAAACGCCTGTAGCCGCCGGGCCATCAGCCCAATCCGACAGCTTGTGATGGACCCGATTGAAATTGACGGTTGGATCATAAAGCGGGCCGACTTCCAGCCCGAGATCCTTGGCCTCGGCGTGCCCCATTGCCGCCAGCAGCGCAAAGCCGGCGACATAGGCATCGCGCTGCGCCGTCACCAACGTCACGCGGGAATTCAGCAATTCCTGTTCAGCGTTCAGGATTTCCAGGATTGTCCGGTTGCCAACGCTGTTTTCCGCCTTCACGCCTTCAAGCGCCAGCTGGTTCGCTTCTACCGCAATCTCGGCCGATTTGATCACTTCCAGCGACGATTGCCACACCGCAAAGGCAGAACGGACCTGCGCAATTACGCCACGTTCCGCCTCTGTCAGTTGTTCGATCGACTGGCTCCGCCGCGCCTCTGCCTGACGAACCTGGGCGGCCGGACCGCCCCCCTGGTACAACGGCAAGGTCAACCGCAATCCGAGTTGTGACGTGCGATCGAATTGCGGGAAGGTTACCCCAATCAGGCCGCCGCCGAGCGTGCCCAAAAAGTTGGTATAGGCCCCCTGAACAAACGCATCGACCCGCGGCAGCCGCGCTGCTTTCGCGACCCGGATATCATATTTGGTCGCGTCCCGCGCCTTTTTGGCGGCCAGCAGGTTCGGATTGTCGGCAAGCGCAATTTCGACTGCTGCGGTAGGATTGCTCGGCAAGTTCGGCAAAGGCGGCGGCGTTTCCAGTGTCCCGGGTGCGCTGCCAACCAGGCGAACATAGGCTTCTCGGCTTGAGATCAACCGCGCCTCAGCGCTTTGCAACTGGCTTCGCGCCAAAGCCAATCGTGCATCGGATTGAGCGACATCGGTTCTCGTGAGATCGCCAACTTCGAACCGGTCCTTGGATGCGCGCAGATTCACGTCGAGCACACGCACATTCTGTTGGTTGAAACCAACGATCGCTTCATCCCGGATCACATCCATATAAGCGCCAACGACGCTGCTGAATAAATCGGCTTCAGTTCCCCGCAATGATGCACGTCCACCCTCAACACGGGTATTGGCGGCAGCGATGGAGTTCTTCACCGATCCCCCGGCATAGACGGGGTAAGTCAGGCTTCCCTGGGTGTTGGTGAGCCGCGAGGGTGCCGTGAAACTGGACACCGATACGACCACGTTTTCGCTATAGGTGCTTTGCAGCTGAACAGCTGGCAAACCGCTTGCCCGGGCAATCGGCACGGTTTCATCTATCGCCCGAACGTTAGCACGCTGCGCTGCCAGAGTCGGGTTGGTCTTATACGCTTCCGCCATCGCTTCGCGCAGCGTTTCCGCCGAGGCTGGCGCCGCTAGTGCAAGAAGCGCTACCCCGGCCATGACGCGGGACTTTACGACGGAACAAAACGACAGCGGCATCATGAGGTCGTACTTTCTCAAAAAACAAACTGCTGGGGGGTGGCAAAACCGGGCAGGTTAACACAATCGACATCGGCGAAATCGGTCAGCCCGAAACCGCCCGCGCTGCGCCGCCCTGAAGCAAGCCGGGTTACCCCGCGATCGACAATGCCGGTCACGAGACGACCGCCAATCGCCATCTGATCGATGATCGCCTGTGGCACGCGCGGCACCGCGCCATCAATGACAATGACGTCATAGGGGGCGCCTGCTCCATGCCCCTTTTCAAGCGACCCATGAACGATCGTCACCTTCGCGTTGCCAGCCAGAGCCGCTTGGGCAATCGATACCAGCGCTGCATCGCATTCCACCGCGACAACCTTGGCCGCCATTTCGGCCAGCACGGCTGCCGTATAACCGCCCGCCGCGCCGATCAGCAAAACCTTGTCAGTTGGTGTTACCGCAGCCTCGTTCAGCAGCCGCCCGGTCGCGATCGGCACATTGGCGGCGCGGCCCGCGCCCAGCGGCAGCGCGGTATCACGATAGGCCAGCCCAGCGACGGGCGCTGGCAAAAAGGCTTCGCGCGGCACCCGGCCCATGACGGCAACCAGGCGCGAATCGCTGACCGCATTGGTCCGCAACTGGTTTGACACCATCGCCTGGCGCATTGCCGCAAACTGGGCCTGATCCGCAATCGTCACCACTTAGTCCCCTTGGCACAACTGTTTTAGGTGTGCAATACACCATTGCCGCTGACGCGCTTGTATATCGCAGGCGCCGCAGCGCCAAGCTAGGTTGCAATTTTAAACTGACAAGGTTCTCACTGGGTTGACAGCCCCGCCTTGCCCGCGCATTGCGCCCCGCTCTGGCCCGATGGCGGAGTGGTGACGCAGAGGACTGCAAATCCTTGCACCCGGGTTCGATTCCCGGTCGGGCCTCCACTTTTCAGCAACCGCAGGTTGGCGCACTCGTCCCGATCAACCGGCGGCGCGCGTTTCCCGCGCGGGCTCCGTGATCGGGCGGCGCCAGCGGGTCGGCTCGCGACGCCCACCCTGCGATGCTTCGCGGCGATAGGTGCTGGGATCGGCGCCATATCCATCCCGAAACGCGCGGCTGAAATGGCTGCGGCTCGAAAAGCCGATATGCGCGGCAATCACTTTCACGGGAATGTTGGTCGACCGGAGCATTTCCGCTGCATGGTGCAACCGCGTGCGTGCCACGAACTCCATCGGGCTAATCGCAAAAGCATTCGAGAATTCGCGCGCAAAGGCTGATCGGCTCATCCCGGCAATCGAGGCAAGCGCTGCAACACTATGTCGCGCCGCCGGCTTATCGAGCACTGCGGTAACGGCTTTACCAAGGCGAGCGTCTCGCAGCGTACTCAACAGGCTCGTTTCGTGCTCGCTCCGGGCGAAATGGCGCCGTAGCAGCAAGAGCACACAGGCCTTCATCAAGGCCCCCGCAAGCGCCCGCGAACCAAGATCATGAGTCGCCATTTCGGCGGCCATCAAGTCGTAACTCGTCTGCACGATCGGCAGATCGATCAAATTTTCGACGATCGGCTTCCGTACGGTATCGAGCAGCCCGAAAGAGCCCGAGATATTGGCGGTGATCGTCCCGCAAACAAAACGAAGCTCCCCGGCATGCCCGCCGGTTGCATCGAACCGCAACATGCCGTTTGGCGTAGGCGAACAATTATCCATCGCCACCAGCTGGCGGCCAGGGGCATCTTCGGCACCGATTGTCTGAGAAAGATGGGGCGGCACCAAAACGACACTGCCAGGGCCGCACTTGATTGGCGCATAGCCCGGCACGGACAGATACATCGTCCCCGCCAGCACATAATGAACCTCGATTTCGTCGCCAGGGCGAGCAACCAACTGAAGGCCACGATTAACTTCGCAGATCGCGAAAGCATCGACCGAAATATCGAGTGCCATCAGCAATCGATCCAAGATCACCTCGGTCATGTCAGTCCCCCTCGGACGTGAATAACGTTCGGGCAGACCCTTACCCACATGTTCGGTCGACTAGAAACGGGGTGCGATTAGATTAGCACGATGACGAGACGATATGAGACGAATGACTTGAATCATTAACAATAAATCAACAAAAACAGCAGTTAGATGATACTACCGCCGCGTTCGGCACCACGTGCCATCAACCTGCCAATGGCATCGAACAGCGAATCCATTGCCACAGGTTTGAACAAAACTTCATCGGCCCCATCACGCATGCAGCGATCACGCAGGTCGACCGCCGTGTCTGCGGTGATGACAATAACGGGCAACAAGGCCTTGGCATCAGATCGCGCACGGATGTGCTGGATGGCTGTCATCCCGTCCATCCCCGGCATTCGCAAATCCATCAGCACGACATCGAAATCATGGTCTTCGATCAGCTGCAGGCCCACTTCGGCGCTTTCGGCACCGACCATTGTGGCACCGGCAACGTCGAGCATATCCTTTACGACACGACGATTCATGGAATCGTCTTCGACAAAAAGAACGTTCACGGGCGGTGCCCGGGAGAGCAACGCGGTGTTTTGAGAGGATAAGTCATGTTAGGTGCCATATCGCCTCAAGCCGCTTGCGATACAAGCCGTTGCTCTACGCCAGAACCGAGTTCTTTTGCGCGCTGCGGATAAAGCGCATCGACAAGATCGACGCCGCTGACCGGCTTGGTGATGATCTGCGTAACCCCCGTTGCGACCAGCCGGGCGGTTTCCGCAACGTCCGTTGCCGACCATAACAACGTAACGCGCGCGCGCATCACCAGCGAACTCGCGGCAATCAGTGTGAGCGCTGCATCGACGTTGCTTTCCGCACGGGCGGTCTGATCGTCAATCAGCACCTGCTGCGGCGCATGTTGGGCGATCAGGCGAACCGCCTCATCGGCGGAACCAGCAAAGGCGACCTCCCCTGCCCGCGGCGCGAGCAAAGCACGCAACATGCTGCGCGAAATGGGATTGCGATCAACAATCAGCAATGCCGGACCGGTGCGGCCGCCCGCCGTTATCGGCGCCGTCTCTGCAGCAAGCACGAGCGGCAGCGTTACTGCAAAGCATGATCCCTCGCCTGGCGTGCTGCTGACCGTCACTTCGCCGCCCATCGCGCGCGCAAGATTGCGGCAGATCGACAAGCCGAGCCCGGTGCCGCCAAACTGGCGCGTGGTGCCGGCATCGACCTGACGGAAGGATTCGAAAATAATGTCCAGCTTGTCGGCGGGAATGCCGATGCCGGTATCGGCAACCGCGAGGCGCAGTCGCCCATCCTCTGCCGTTGTCGCTTTCAGCGTCACGGTACCCGTGCTGGTGAACTTCAGGGCGTTGGACAGTAGATTGAACACAATCTGGCGCAACCGCGCTGGATCACCCTGGATCATCACCGGGCTTTGATCGAGATCCACCACAAAGGCGATGCCGCGCGCCTGTGCCTGATCCTCCCACAAGCGCGATACTTCGCGAAGCGTTGCGGGCAGATCGAGCGGCACGCTTTCGAGCGTGAGGTTGCCCGTTTCCATCTTGGCGACGTCCAGAATATCGTCGACCAGTGCGCGCATCGTCACCCCAGCGCCATGCACCACCGTCAACCGGTCGCGCGTGGCGGCGCCAAGGTTCTGATCGGCCAGCATCACCTGGGTCATCCCCAAAATGCCGTTCAGCGGCGTGCGGATCTCATGGCTGGTGGTCGCCAGAAATTCAGTTTTTGCGGCGAGCGCTTTTTCGAGCGCGGTATTGGTCGCGGCAAGATCGACGTTGGCGGCGCGCACCTCATTGCGACTCCGCCGGATCGTGATCAACCCGAAGATCAGCATGCCGACGCCAATCAAGGATGCAATCACGACGCCGATAAACACCACGCGTTGCTGGCGCGCGCGCGCTTTTTCAAAGGCAGCGCTCTGTAACGCCTCATTGGCTTTGAGGGTCGCAATCTTGGCGTCTTTGTTCGCCGTATCGAACCGGGCGGCCATCAGCGCCGTGTTCGTCGATGCGGCCAGCTTGGCGGTTTTATCGTCGAGCCGCTTCAACGCCTCCAGATGTCGCAAGGCCAGATCGGCCCGGCCAACCTTGCTGAACGTTTCATAGGCCGTTTCATGCGCATCGCGGAACGACAGACTGGTATCGGTAAGGTCGACCCCCCTGAACGTTGCAGAAATGGCAGCAGCCGCGCGCTGAAACTGCCCGCGCTGCAAAGCTGCCTGCGCTGCAATGGCGAGAATCTGATCACGCCAAGCCTGCCCCTCGCCAGTCGACGTTAGCCGCATGCCAGTCGCAATCGTCCGGTCGGCGGCAGCCAGCTTCCCAGCACGCAACTGGGTGCGGGCGATATTGCGGAGAATTCGTGCTTGTAAGATCGGGCTTTTCATCTTGCCCGCAACCTGCAGCGCCAGACGATATTGGGCTTCGGCTTCGGCGAAACGCTCATTCTCGACCAAGTAATTGCCACGATTGTTGAAGTTCGAGATCTCCAGACCAAAATCACCTTTGTAGATTTCGGCCGACTGCGAATCATATTTCATCGCCGTTTCGAAATCGTCGGCCTCTCGGTACAGCGATGCGATTTGCTGGAGTGCAATGGCTTGGCTCCGTGTTTCACCCAGCGCACGGAAAATATTGTGGGCGGTTTGAAAATCGGCGAGCGCACTGCCCACTTTGGCGTGTAACGTATCAAGCTGGCCGCGTGAGAGCAGAATATCTGCATGTAACTTCGTCGGTACGCGCTCGCGTTCAACCGCTGCCAAAGCCTGCGAGATTAACGGTGCTGCGCGATCGGGATCGTTTAATCGCAAATGGGCTTCACCCTGCAGCCATTGTGCTTCGGCAATGCCGCGGTTACGTTGATCATTATTGGGCGTTGCCGCAATAATCCTTTCGGCCTGTCGTGCTTTTGCAAGCGCAACCGCCGCATTGCCCCGCATCTGTTCTTTGGCTTCGATGAGCAATCGTGTCGCCGCAGGCGACACCGACACTGTTACCGTTGGAACAGGTGGGGCAGCCAACAAAGGCGCAGAGAAAAACGTTGCTAGCCAAAGCGCAAAAAGGCCCAGTCGAGCGCCAGGGCCTCCCCGCAGTTTCACGAACGGTAACTCCATAGCTCGGTTATCGCACAAAGCTGTTAAGCGAGGCCTAAGAACGCCAGCTTAGGCGCTTTTCCAAAAGCTGGCCGGTCTGAAAAAAGAGCCGCGCGGCTCGGCAGCGGCGCTCAGATGTCGATCTTCCTCGAGAAACTGGCGGAATGCGCCAATCGAAATCGGGCGGCTGATCAAGAAACCCTGCACCATATCGCACCCCATCACGCTCAGCAGGGCCATTGCCGCCTGAGTCTCGACGCCTTCCGCCGTCACCTCCATGTCAAGCGCATGGGCAAGATCGATCGTTGATCGAACAATAAGCGGATCGCGGTTGCTGCTGGTCAATTGCGTAATGAACAGTTTGTCGATCTTCAGTTCGCTGGCCGGCAATTGCTTCAAATAGGCAAGCGACGATAGTCCCGCCCCATAATCGTCTATCGCCAGGGCGATGCCGACCTCGGCGAAAACCTGAAGATGCGCAATCGCGGTTTCGGGATCACGGATCACCGAGGTCTCGGTAATTTCGAACCCAATCCGTGCACCGCCCGATTGCACCATCTGACACGCACGCGCGACAAACGCAGCATCACCAAGCAATTGGCCTGAGATGTTGATGAAGATCAACAGATCATGCCCAGCAGCGGCCAGCATCTTCTGATCGGCAATGACCTGCGCGAGCGTCCACAGGGTCAGCGGGCCAATGGCGCGCGAATCCTCAGCGGCGGGAATGAAATCACCGGGCAAGATCAGCCCGCGGACCGGGTGTTGCCATCGTACGAGCGCTTCGGCGCTGCAGATTTCCTGGCGACGCAGATGAACTTTGGGCTGGTACTGCAAAAACATCTCACCGCGCTCAAGCGCCTTTTCCAGATCGCGAATCAAGCTATGCCGATCAAAACTCGGTGCGGTACTGGATAGGTCTCGAAACACCGGCACGTGCGTAAACCGGGCCTCTTCAATCGCCTGTTCGGCCTCTTCCGCCAGTCTGATATCGTCGGCGGATGCAAC
>NZ_NCGB01000059.1:0-8816 GCF_002278865.1 Sphingomonas sp. 28-62-11
TATGATCTGCTCCTCGGTAAATCTGCTGCGCTTCATCGTCGTCCTCCTTCATGAAGGACTCTAGCTCAGACTGGCGGAGTTTCAGGGGAGCACGTCACCTCCGCCGACAAACGCGGCAACCTTGTCGTTTGCTTTGAGGTTGCCGATGATGACGACGCGCGTAATCGGGTCCGAGGATCGTTCCTCACAACTTAGCCTGACCTAGAGGCATTCCGGTTGAAAATTGCCAAGCTAATGGACAACGAGATCGAAGAAGCGGTGCTGACGGGAAGGTGATGTCTGCTTCCCACCCAATCCCAGCCGATCAGCGCCGTTTTTCGGCCCGCCGAAACCCGCCGCTCGTTGACGAACCGCTTTTCGGCGCGATCTGGGCCGATAACAGCCAACACGGCGTAACGCGGTCAAAGGGCAGCTATGCTAAGATTCCAGCCAAAAGCTGCCGGGGTGCTACCCCCCATTCGATGCTGCTGCGGGCGTCATCTCACCTGGGACCAAGCGTCAGATTTTAAATAATTGGACAGATAACGCTCGCATCCCTGATTCCGTGTAGGCTGACAGGGTTCACGAAACCCTTCGTCCTGATGCCTATCTGATACCTAAAAAGAAAGAAGCCGGACAATAAAGTCCGACTTCCTTGATAAGTCTTTGAAGAGGTGGTGCACCCGGAGCGATTCGAACGCCCGGCCCTCAGATTCGTAGTCTGATGCTCTATCCAGCTGAGCTACGGGTGCACAGAGCGCATGCCCATAGAGAGCCGTTTCGCGATGCGCAAGCCCGTTGCGCCGATGGCAGTGGCAGCATAGAGCAATTGCCATGAACCGAGCCCCCCTGCGCCCCGGCCCAACCGCGCTTGCCATCGCGCTGACGGCACTATCGGGCTGCGTCGCGCCGACCCAGCGTTACCCGTCGCTTTTGCCCCGCGCGATCGAAAAGCAACCGGCGATCGTGACCGTGCCGGCTGATCCGTCGGCTGCCGTGATTCCCCCTGATCCGGCAATCGATACAGAAATCGCCCGGCTAACGCAGGCATTGGCGACGGTCGCCGATGCGTTTACCACCGCAACCACCCGCGCGACCAACGCGGTGCAGGCCGCGAAGGGAGCCGCGATCGGCAGCGAGGCATGGCTGTCAGCGCAATCGGCGCTGTCTGGGCTGGATACGCTGCGATCGCAAAGTCTGTCGGCGCTGTCGGATCTCGACCGGCTGGCCATCGATCGTGCCACGGCAAGTCAGCCCCCCTACCCCGCGCTCACCGCCGCCCGCGCCAAGGCCGAGGTACAGTTGACGGCCGAACAGGCGACCGTCGATTCGCTGCAAGGGCAGGTTGCGGCCTTCTGAGCCTCCGGATTGTATTTACCTACCGATCCGTTCGCCCTGAGCGAAGTCGAAGGGCAAGCGCGGCGCACGGGCTTCGACTTCGCCCAGCCTGAACGGGTGGTGGGCCGTTCGACCTACCTATGTTAGCCTTGGCCGCTCGCCACCAATCACTTCAACAGCGGCAAAATCGTCGAATAATCGTCGGTCCAGGGCGTGAAGCCCCGGCGCGGATTGAGCGGTTGCCAGCTTCCGCCACGCGACTTCAGCTGTGCGATCACCGCCTTGTCCCGTGAAAGCGCGACCCAAGCCGATACCGTCTCGCCTTCCGGCGCTTTGGGGCCGGGTCGATAGAGCAATTTCACCGCTGACCAGCCCCCTGCCGTCGCTGCCGCCGCCACGACAGGCTCGAGATCGAGGAACCGGTTCGAAATATGGACGAGCAACAGGCCGTTCGGCGCCAGCACACGATCGTAGCTGGCAAAGGCTTCGCGCGTCATCAGGTGCATCGGCACCGAATCTGACGAAAACGCATCCAGCGCCAGCAAATCAAGGCTATCGGCAGATTGTGTCGCCAGATTGAGCCGCGCATCGCCGATCACAATCGTCGGATCGGGCAGGCACCGCGACAGGAAACTGAACTGGCCGGTATCGCGCGCAATCCGCACCATCGCCGGATCGATTTCGTAAAGGCGCCAATCCTGGCCGGGATGCGCATAGCAGGCGAGCGTCCCCGCCCCCAGCCCAACCACGCCAACGCGCGCGCGCTGGCCGTAGAACTCGGGAAGTGCCCGCATGGCCTGGCCGATGCCTGATCCCGGAACATAATAGGCTGTCGGCATCCTCTCGCGTTCGGGCGAGCCGATCAACTGGGTGCCGTGGACCGTGGTGCCGTGCGATAATTGCCGAACGCGATCATTCCCGCCGACCGTGTAGATCCCGAAATAGCTGCGCGTGCGGGCATCGCCTTGCCAGCTGATCATCGCTGCCTGGAAACCGCCAAAGATTACCAGCGCACCGCTCAATAAGATCGCAAAGGGCCATCGCCGCCCCAGAACGACCAACCCCAACGCGACAATAACCGCAAAGGCGGCACCGCGCCCCTGCCCGGCCTGGAACGCCGCCACATCACGCGTCGCCGTCACGATCAGCAGGCCGACCGCCAGCGCCACCGCCAATGTCATGATCCGCTGACGCTGGGCATCGCCCCGCCACAAAAAGGCGAGCGGGGCGATCACCAGTTCCTGTGGCGCCAGCAGCCCGGCTGCAATCACCAACAACGGATATTCCCAGGTCCAGTCAAACAGCACGGGCGCCACCAGCGCTGCAAACACCCCACCCAGCGCGCCGCCCAGCGACATCGCCAGATAAAAGCCGGTCAGCCGATCAGCCGCAGGCCGCTGGCGGTACATTGTCGTGTGCAGGCAGACCGAAATCGTGAACAGCAGCGTGAGCGCCACGCCGGCGTTGAAATACGGCATCCCCTGAAACCCGCCGACCATCACCCCCCCAAACAACAGGATCTGGAGCGGGGCAAAGCGGGTGATGGCATCGGCCAGCACGCGATTGGCAGCAAAAGCGATCGAAAAGCTGAGCAGATACAGCCCGAGCGGGATCACCCAGAGCAGCGGCATCGCGACGATGTCCGTCGTGATATAGGTCGTCGTCGCCAGCATCATCCCCGAAGGGACGAAGGCGAGAAGGATCCAGTGGCCGATCGTCCGCGTGGCCGGCGCAGGGCTGGTAGGCACCGTGACGGCCACCGCCTTCTCTCCACAGGGCAGCGCAAGCGCACAGGAGATGACGAGCACCGCCACGAGCGCATAACCCGCGCTCCACACCGCGCTTTGAGCATCGAGTGCGAGCCCGGGCTCAACGAGCAATGGATAAGCGATCAGTCCGCCGAAACTGCCGAGATTGGACGCGGCATAGAGCGCATAGGGGTCCCGCCCCGGATGCGCGGCACTGAACCAGCGCTGGAGCAACGGGGCCTGCGCGGAAATGGCGAAGAACAAGGGCCCGATCGACAGGCCGAGCAGCCACGGCACCCACAAAGCCGGTTGCGCATCGGCGGGCAGATCCATCGCGATCAGCCCTATCGGCAGCCACAAGGCGGCGATGGCGAGCACGCTGACGTGGACCAGTGCCTGCGCGCGCACTGGGATTCGCCCCAGCGCATGCGCATAGGCATAGCCGCCAAGCAGCAGCGCCTGATAGACCAGCATGGCCGAGTTCCACACCGCGGGCGCGCCGCCAAGCCGGGGCAGCGCCATCCGCGCCACCATCGGCTGGACCAGAAACAGCAGGAAGGAACCGGCAAGGATCGCGACCGCAAAGATCAACGGTGTCGACATGCGCGTGCTGCTGGCGGCGGTAATCTTACCCTCGTACATGGCCCGGCCCTCGATCGCGTCGCGCTGGCGACGCCCGTCGAGAGTCATCTGGGAATTTGGTTAACAAAAGGTCGATTGGCAGGGCGATTGATGCCGTAAACGATGTGCGGCTTCAGCGGATCGCCGTCCGGCACATCAGGGTGATCGAAATCCAGCTGCGCCAGCCGCTGCATCCCCAGCCGCTCCATCAACCCCCAACTCGCGATGTTTGCCGGCACCGTCATCGCATAAACGGTGTTCGCCGCCAGGTTTTGCCATGCCCAGTCGAGGCTTGCGACCGCAGCCTCCCGTGCATAGCCCTGCCGCCAATAGGGAACTGCAAGGCGCCAGCCGATTTCAATCGCGTCGGCAATCGGCGTCCCAGCAGGACCCGGTTTCAGGCCGCAAAAGCCAAGAAACGCGCCATCCGTGCGGTGCTGCAGCGCCCAGAAACAATAGCCATAAGCCGACTGAAGCGCGATCAGCCGATCGACCGTCGCATCGCTTTCTTCGCGCGACTGCGGTGGACCAAGGAACCGGCGAACTGCTTCATCTTGCCCCATCGCCGCAAACGGCGCGCGGTCGCTCTCCTGCCATGGCCGGATGATCAGGCGTTCGGTTTCGATCATGGCCGATCGATTGCATAGGTCACGATCGGACGAAGCGGATCACTCTCGGCGATCAGCGGATGATCGAAATTGCCCCCAGCCAGCCGGTGCATGCCCAGCCGTTCCATCAGACGCTGGCTTTTGAGATTGATCGCCGAGGTGATCGCCACAATCCGCGGTGCATCGATATGATGCCAACCCCAGCCGATCGCCGCGGTCATCGCTTCAAAGGCATATCCATGCCGCCAGTAAGGCCGCGCGATGATCCACCCCGCCTCGACCTCGCCGGCAATCGGGTTATGTGCATCGCCGCGCTTCAGCCCGCAAAAGCCGAGCACCGCGCCGTCATCACGGCGCTCGACGGTACAAAAGCCCAGCCCTTCGTGGCGATACAGATCATGCTTGGCGAGCACGGCATCGCTCTCTGCTTCATCCTTTACCGGGCCAAGTTCCGCCATAACCTCGGGATCGGCCCACATCGCATGCAGCGCAGCGCGGTCGCGCGGTTCTGGCAGGCGAAGGATCAACCGCTCAGTCTCGATCATCGGCGCGCGTCGTTCAGCCGCCCATCAGCCGCGCAGCGTGGAGCGCATGATAGGTTAGCACCCCCGAACAGCCCGCACGCTTGAACGCCATCAGCGTTTCCAGCACCATCGGGTCACGCTCGGCAGAACCAGCGGCAACAGCGGCCTCGATCATCGCATATTCACCTGAAACTTGATAAGCGAATACAGGGACTTCGAATGCATTCTTTACCCGAACGATGATGTCGAGATAGGGCAAGCCCGGCTTCACCATCACGCTATCCGCGCCCTCCTGCAGATCAAGCGCCACCTCCCGCAGCGCCTCTTCGGCATTGGCGGGGTCCATCTGGTAGGTTTTCTTGTCGCCCTTCAGCAGCCCGCGACTGCCCACGGCATCGCGAAACGGGCCGTAAAAAGCACTCGCATATTTGGCGGCATAGGACATGATCTGAACGTTGACATGGCCCTCCTCCTCCAGCGCATCGCGGATCAGGCCGATGCGCCCGTCCATCATGTCACTGGGCGCAATGATGTCTGCGCCAGCCGCCGCCTGGTTGAGCGCTTGGGCGACTAGTACCTCTGCCGTGTCGTCGTTCAGTACATAGCCCTGCATGTCGACCAGGCCATCATGGCCATGCGCGGTATAGGGATCCAGCGCCACATCGGTCAGAACGCCGATATCGGGCACGGCGTCCTTGATCGCGCCAATCGCCCGGCACATCAGGTTATCCGGGTTCAGCGCCTCGCGCCCATCCTCGGTCCGCAGCGCGCGCGGCGTGTTGGGGAACAGCGCAACGCACGCAATGCCCGCGTCCCGCGCGTCCTTCGCCCGCGCGACAATACCGTCAACCGACCAGCGCGACACGCCGGGCAGGCTCGCAATCGGTTCCTCCACGCCCTCTCCATCCGCGATGAACAGCGGCCAGATGAGATCCGCCGGAGTCAGGATCGTTTCAGCATGGAGACGACGGCTCCAGGGGGCCGAACGGGTGCGACGCAGGCGAAGCGCGGGATAGGATGCGGTCATGCAACGATCTGTGCTGGATTGCACCGATGGGGGCAAGAGTTTTACCCGGTGGGGTGCATCGCTCCAGCCGGATCAGCAACCGTTTGAGCGACGGGTGTCTGCGCGGGCGGCGTAGCCCCATGGCTCGCGTGATCGCGGTGGGGAACCGCCATCGATTGCTTGCGCCAGTCGCCATAACGATAGAACAGCCCGGCCATCACCACCGTCGCGATCGACCCGACCGGGAATGACCACCAGAGCGCATCCTCCCCAAGCAGCGGCCGCGAGAAAAGCGCAAAGCCAATCCGCAGCGGAAACATCGCGATGAACAGGATCAGCAGCGGCCCCAGCACCGCGCCGTTTGCCCGCACCACGCCGAAGAACACCATCGTCATCCCGAACAAGATGAACCCCCAGGTCGCGATTAGCTGGATATGCCGGGCGATCGGCAGCGCGGGGCTTTGCCCGCCCAGGAACAGCGCCATGACCGCCCGATCGAAGATCAGCAACAGCACGACCATCGCCCCGGTGATCGCCAGATTGATCACCAGCCCCGATCCGGTGATCCGTTCCACCCGATCCCATTTGCCCGCGCCGATATTCTGCGCCGCCATCGCGCTGACGGCAGCGCCGATCGCCATGGCCGGCATCTGGACATAGGCCCAGAGCTGGAGCGTCACGCCGAAGGCAGCGCTAGTATCAACGCCCTCGCGGTTCACCAGCCCCATCATTGTCAGCCCGGCGACCGCGATGACGATCATTTGCGCGCCGATCGGCAAACCCTTGCTCACGAGCATCCAGACGACATCACGGCTGGGGAGCAGATACCCCAGCTCTGGGCCGCGCAGCCGCAGCGTCAGATCGCGGGCATAGATATAGCCGATCAACGCCGCCAGCGCGCCGATATTGGCGATGAGCGTTGCCAATGCCGAGCCTGCAATCCCCATGGCCGGGATCGGCCCAAGCCCGAGAATGAACAGCGGATTGAGCCCTGCATCGAGTGCCGAGGCGAGCAGCCCGAACCACAGGGGCGTCATGGCGTCCCCCGTGCCGCGCAGCCCCATCGTGATCAGCACGAGCATCATCGAAAAGGGCAGCGACAGGAAGATGATGCGCAAATAGGTGAGCGCGAGCGGGAAGGCATCGCCCGGCGTCGCGAGCCAGCCCAGGATCTGCGGCGCGAGGATCCAGCCCAGCGTGGCGACGACGATCGCCGATCCGAACACCAGCCCGACGGCGGACCCGAACGCCTGACGCGCGCCATCGACATCGCGACGACCAAAGCTCTGCCCGACCAGGATCGTCGCCGCCATGCCGAAGCCGAACACGGCGGCGAACAGCAGGAACATGATGTTGTTGGCGTTGGACGTCGCCGCGAGCGCGCTCTCCCCCAGAAACCGCCCCACCCAGATCGCGTTGATCGATCCGTTGAGCGACTGCAGAATGTTGGTCGCGAGCGTGGGCAGCGCGAAGACGAGCAGGGTCTTGCCGATCGGACCGGTCGTAAGGTCACGACCGCCGCGGGATGAGGGAGGCTGGGCCATCAGCCCAACCGCGCCAGCGCCGCCGCAAGCCGCTCCGCCTCGGCCGATTTTTCGGCGTGATCGGCGCGGGCCTTCTCGATCGCCTCGGGCTTGGCGCGCTCGACAAAGCTCGGGTTGTTGAGGCGCGCGGCGAGGGAGTCGCGCTCCTTCTCAGCCGCGGCAATGCCCTTGGTCAGGCGGGCGCGTTCAGCGTCGAGATCGATCACGCCTTCGAGCGGCAACACGAAGGTCGCTTCATCGACCACGATTTGCGCCGCACCACCCGCCGGTGCATCGCCCGCGACATGATCGACCCGCGCTAAACGCGCCACCACTGCGCTCTGTCGATCGAGCCGAGCCGCCGTATCCGGCGACATTTCACGACCGTGCATCGCCATCCGCGTGCCAGGGCTGATGCCCAGTTCGTTGCGCGCCGCGCGAACCTCGCTCACCAGCTTGATCAACCAGTCGATTTCCCGGCTCGCCTCAGCATCGATCGCGCTTGCTTCGGCAACAGGCCATTTCGCCACGATCAGCTCGTACTCGCGTTCACCCATTTTCGACCAAAGCTCTTCGGTGATGAAGGGCATGAACGGGTGGAGCAGGACGAGGATCTGATCGAGCACCCAGCCTGCAACGGCGCGGGTTTCGTCGGCGTCGGGGCCGGTCGCGGGGGCGTCCATCTGGCCGAGGACGGGCTTGATGAGTTCGAGATACCAGTCGCAGAACTGGCTCCAGCCGAACTGGTAGATCGCGTTCGCCGCGCCATCAAAGCGCAGGTCCGCCAGCGCCGCGTCGACTGCCTGCACGGTGCGGATCGTCTCACCGATGATCCATTTGTTGACCGCGAGTGTGGCGGGAGGCGGCACGATGGAGGTGCTTGCGACGATGCCGTTGCCTTGCGCGAACCGCGCGGCATTCCACAGCTTGGTGGCGAAGTTGCGGTATCCCTCGACCCGCTTCTCATCCATCTTGATGTCGCGGCCCTGGCTTTCCATCGCCGCCATGAAGAAGCGGAGTGCGTCCGCGCCGTACTTGTCGATCAGGCCGAGCGGATCGACCGTATTGCCCTTCGACTTGGACATTTTCGCGCCATCCGCCGCGCGGACAAGGCCGTGCAGGTACAGCTTGCGAAACGGCACATCGCCCATGAAGTGCATCCCCTGCATCATCATGCGGGCGTCCCAGAAGAACAGGATGTCGAAGCCTGAAATGAGGACGTCGTTCGGGTAGCGGCCGTTGAGCGTCAAATCCCCCCCGGCACGGGGGGGGGAACCGTCGAAAGGACGGTGGGGGGGGCTCTCCACAAGCGCTGCGCTATGGGGCGCCCCCCCTCCACCATTTGCCGGAAGAGGCAAATGGTCCCCCTCCCCTTGCAGGGGAGGATTTTCAGGCCAGCCCATCGTCGCGAACGGCCAGAGCGCGGAGGAGAACCAGGTGTCGAGGACGTCTGGGTCGCGGCGAAGAAA
>NZ_NCGB01000060.1:0-16136 GCF_002278865.1 Sphingomonas sp. 28-62-11
CATGATAACAGGGAATAAAGTTTGTCTGATCTGATTGCCGCCTTTTACGAACGCAACAGCAGCAGGTTCGACAGCGACCGCCGCAAATCATTCACCGAACGCGCCTGGCTCGATCGCTTCATCCAGCTCCTGCCCAAGGGCGGGCGCATCCTCGATCTGGGTTGCGGCGCTGGCGAACCGGTGTCGCGGCACCTGATCGACAAGGGCTTCATGATCTCCGGCGTCGATGTTTCACCGAAGATGGTCGGGCTCTGCCGCACGCGGTTCCCGCGCCACCGCTGGATCAACGCCGATATGCGCCGCGTCGCGATGGACGGGTTTTACGATGGCGTATTGGCGTGGGACAGCCTGTACCATCTGCGCGGAGACGAACAAGCCGCGATGATCGAGCGGATCGGCGCGTGGCTAACACCAGAAGGGCGTGCACTGTTCAACACCGGCCCGGCGAAAAATCCGTCATCAGCGAATAGCGGCATCGACGCACTGTATCAGGAGGCGTTGCAGCCCCATGAGTATCGCGAGGCCTTTGTGCGCGCCGACCTGGTCGAAATTGATCACCGCCACGAAGACCCTGCCTGTGGTGGTCGAACAATCTGGTTCGTGCGCAAACGTTAACCGCCAAACTGGCGGATACGGCCCCCGTTATATCACAAACAGGCAGCGCCGGACGCGCTTGCAAGCCGAACTCTCATTTGAGCGTTCGATCGGGTTTCACTACCCAATCGTTCAAATCAGCAGTTTGGCATTCCGCAATCGATGCCCATCACCGCACAGGCGGCCGAGCAAGCCGCGCTGCAAGCTGCTGAGAATGCAGTCGGTGCCGCGGCGTAAGCAGCCGTGCCGGTGACGGCGAGACCAACAACGGCGACCTTCAGAAAACGAAACATGATAATTCTCCGGTCAACAATGGCGCGACCATGAGCGGTCAAGGTTACACGCTCAAATCAATCCCGCAAGCGGGCTCGATGGATCAGCGTAGCGCCGCAACCCCATCCGGCCCGCGCGATAGGCGAGCCTACCCGCCTCCACCGCATGCTTCATCGCGGCGGCCATCATGATCGGATCCTTGGCCTCGGCGATCGCGGTGTTCATCAGCACGCCGTCACAGCCAAGCTCCATCGCGACGGCCGCGTCGGACGCAGTGCCGACGCCCGCATCGACCAGCACCGGCACGTTTGCGCCTTCAACGATCAGCCGGATCGTCACGCGGTTCTGGATGCCGAGCCCCGATCCGATCGGTGCGCCGAGTGGCATGATCGCAACCGCGCCCGCATCCTCCAAGCGCTTTGCGGCGATGGGATCATCGACGCAATAGACCATCGGCAGAAAGCCTTCCTTGGCCAGAATCTCCGTCGCACGCAGCGTTTCGACCATGTCGGGATAGAGCGTTTTCGCCTCGCCCAGCACTTCGAGCTTCACCAGATCCCAGCCGCCCGCCTCGCGCGCCAGCCGCAGCGTGCGCACCGCATCATCCCCGGTGAAACACCCGGCGGTATTGGGCAGATAGGT
Organism: Sphingomonas sp. 28-62-11; assembly: GCF_002278865.1. Lineage (NCBI taxonomy): Bacteria > Pseudomonadati > Pseudomonadota > Alphaproteobacteria > Sphingomonadales > Sphingomonadaceae > Sphingomonas > Sphingomonas sp. 28-62-11. Next base: position 1,510 of record NZ_NCGB01000060.1, read on the forward strand.
GAACTTCTTAGGATCGATGAAATCGGTCAGCATCGGTGCCTTGGGATCGGACACGTTCACGCGCCGCACCGCGACGGTGACGATCTCTGCGCCAGATGCTTCCAGTGCCGCTGCGTTCTGCGCGAAATCCTTGTATTTGCCCGTGCCGACGATCAGCCTTGAACGAAACGTCCGCCCGGCGACCGACCAGCTGTCCCCACCAAGATTAGGCTGTTGATCCCCGCCACCGACAAAGTGGACAATTTCCAGCGCGTCTCCTGGCTCTACAAACACGTTGGCGAGAGTCGACCTGGGGACGATCTCCAGATTGCGCTCGACTGCGACCTTTTCAGGCGCGAGGCCAAGCTGCTCGGCAAGGGCGGCCAGGCTGAGCCCGGCGCCAACGCGGCGCGGCTCGCCATTGATGTGGACTAAAACCATGTTGTCGTTGTGCATGGGTGGCAGATATGGGGTACGAAGCCCGATCGCAACCGAAAGCCATCGCTTTGACCGATACCGTCTTCGTTCTGAACGGCCCGAACCTCAACCTGCTCGGCGTGCGCGAGCCCGATATCTATGGGCATGATACGCTGGATGACATTGCCGGGATGCTGGAGGACCGCGCCCGCAAACTCGATCTGACGATCGATATGCGGCAATCGAACCATGAGGGGCATCTGATCGACTGGCTCCACGAAGCGCAGGCAACCGGCGCGAAGGCGGTTATTCTCAACCCGGCGGGCTATGGCCACACCTCCATCGCGCTGCACGATGCCGTAAAGGCAGTCACCACCCCGGTAATCGAAGTGCATCTGTCCAACCCGCATGCCCGCGAAGAATTCCGCCACACCAGCTTTGTCGGCCAGGCTGCGCGAGGCACGATCGCGGGTTTCGGCGCGATTTCATATCTGCTGGCGCTTGAAGCGGCGGCGCGGTTCTGACAGGACATGCGGTCAAACAGGGAAAAAGGGATAGGCATGTCGGAGAATACGGGGGCAGACGAAGGACCGATGCGGATCGACGTGGCGATGGTACGCCAGTTGGCCGAACTGCTTGATGACACGCAGTTGACCGAAATCGAGGTTGAGGATGGTCCCCGCCGGGTGCGCGTGGCGCGGACCATGACCGTCGCGGCCGCGGCGCCGGCTCCGGTTTATGCCCCTGCCCCAGCGGCTGCACCCGCTGCGCCTGTCGCTGTCCCTATGGAAGCAGCCCCGGCGCCGAGCAGCGCTAATGCCGTCAAATCGCCAATGGTAGGCACCGTTTACCTGTCCGCAGAGCCGGGCGCGAAGCCATTCGTGTCGGTCGGCGACAAGGTTGCCGCCGGCGATACGCTGGTGATCATCGAGGCGATGAAGGTGATGAACCCGATCCTCGCGCCATCGGGCGGGACGGTGAAGACGCTGCTCGTCGAAAATGGCCAGCCCGTCGAGTTCGATCAGCCACTGGTTGTCGTCGAATAACATGGCGCAAATCAAGAAGCTGTTGATCGCCAATCGCGGCGAAATTGCGCTCCGCATCCACCGCGCCTGCCACGAAATGGGCATCGAGACCGTCGCAGTGCATTCGACCGCCGATGCCGATGCCATGCATGTGCGGCTGGCTGATCAAGCGATCTGCATCGGGCCGCCCGCAGCGACCGAAAGCTATCTCAACATCCCGAACATCATTTCGGCTGCTGAGATCTCAGGCGCGGATGCGATCCACCCGGGCTATGGTTTTCTGAGCGAGAACGCCAAGTTCGCCGAAATCGTCGAGGCGCACGACATCATTTTTGTCGGCCCGAAACCCGAACATATCCGCACAATGGGCGACAAGGTGGAGGCGAAGCGCACTGCGGGCGCGCTCGGGCTGCCGCTCGTCCCCGGATCGGATGGGGCGATCAGCGAAATCACCGAAGCCAAGGCGATTGCCGAGCGCGTCGGCTATCCCGTCATCATCAAGGCGGCATCGGGCGGCGGCGGTCGCGGCATGAAGGTGGTCAACAACGCTGCCGATCTCGAAACCCAGATGCAGCAGGCCGGCACCGAGGCGAAAGCGGCCTTTGGCGACGCGACCGTTTATCTCGAAAAATATCTCGGCAATCCGCGCCACATCGAATTCCAGGTGTTTGGCGACGGCAATGGCAACGCGATCCATCTGGGCGAGCGCGATTGCTCGCTCCAGCGCCGCCATCAGAAGGTGCTCGAGGAAGCTCCCTCGCCCGTGCTTGGCGCTGAAGATCGCGAGCGGATGGGCGGCATCGTTTCCAAGGCAATGGCCGATATGGGCTATCGCGGCGCGGGAACAATCGAGTTTCTTTGGGAAGACGGCGAGTTCTATTTCATCGAAATGAACACCCGGCTGCAGGTGGAACATCCGGTGACGGAGATGATCACCGGGCTTGATCTGGTGCGCGAACAGATCCGCATTGCCGAGGGGCATCCGCTGACGCTGCGGCAGCAGGACGTGGTGTTTCGCGGCCATGCGATCGAATGCCGGATCAATGCCGAAGACCCGCGCACCTTCGCGCCCTCCCCTGGCCTGGTGAAACAGTTCCACGCACCGGGAGGCATGAATGTGCGCGTCGATAGCGGGCTATATGCGGGGTACCGCGTGCCCCCCTATTACGACAGCATGATCGCCAAGCTGATTGTCTATGGCACCACCCGCAATGGCGCACTGCGCCGCCTGCGCCGGGCGCTGAAGGAATTCGTGATCGACGGCATGAAAACGACGATCCCGCTCCACCAGGCGCTGCTCGACGAACCTGATTTCCAGAAGGGCGATTATACGATCAAGTGGCTCGAGGAATGGCTGGCCCGGCAGGACGATCAAAGCTGAGCACCACGGGCTGATCAATCGACGATAGGCAACGCCGCAGGGGATAGCGAATGCGCAAGTTTTTGGGGTGGCTGCTGCTCGTTCTGCTGATCGTGGCGAGTGCTGCCTTCATTTATTTCCGCACGCCCGATACCGATCCGGCGGCGATGCGCGCGAAGTATGGCGCAGCGCCATCACAGTTCGTCGATCTGGGCGGTGGGTTGACGGTGCATCTGCGCGACACCGGCCCGCGCGATGCGCCGGTGTTGATGCTGATCCACGGCTCCAACGCGTCGCTGCATACCTGGGAACCCTGGGCGAAACGACTGGGCGAACGGTATCGCATCATCCGTTTCGACCTGCCCGGGCACGGCTTGACGGGGCCGAGCCCCGCCAAGCTCTACAGCGCGGTTGCTTTTGTCGATGTGGTCGAGAAAGTGCGCGCCAAGCTGGGCGTCGACAAAATGGTGCTCGGCGGCAATTCGATGGGCGGCGGCGTCGCGTGGCATTATGCGCTGTCGTATCCGGAGCATCTGACCGGGCTGGTCCTGGTCGATGCGTCGGGCCAGCCCGAGCCCAATAACCAGAACCCTCCGCTCGCCTTCCGGATCGCGCGGCTGCCGGTGGTGCGCAATCTCGCGACAATGATCACGCCGCGATCACTGATTGCCGACGGCTTGCCCGCAGCGTTCAGCGACCCAAAGCTGGCTGACGACAAGGCGATCGATCTCTATTGGGAATTGCTGCGCTATCCCGGCAACCGCGAGGCCACGATCGATCGGTTCGCCACCAAGCCCGATTACGCCACCGACGCCAAGCTGGCGCGGATCAAGACGCCGACGCTGATCCTGTGGGGGGATGAGGACCAGTTGATCCCCGCCTCATCCGGTCGCTGGCTCGCCAAGCGGATCGCCGGGGCCGAACTGATCATCTATCCCAAAACCGGCCATATCCCGATGGAAGAACGCGCCGATCAAAGCGCGGCCGACGTGTACCGCTTCATGGAACTGAAAACCCGACCCACCGCCGGAGCGAAGTAATGTTCATCGGCCATTATGGCGTGTCTTTCGTGGCGGCGACCCAGCCCAAGGCGCCGCCGCTCGGCACGCTGTTCGTCGCAGCCCAGTTGATCGATTTCGGCTTTTTCGGTTTCCTGATCGCAGGCATCGAGAAAGCACGGCTGGTGCCGGGCATGACCGCGATGAACCCGATGGACCTGTACTGGATGCCCTGGACGCATTCGCTGGTCGGCGCGATCGCCTGGAGCGTCGGGCTGGCCATCCTGATCCTGATGTTGACGCGCAGCACAGCAACCGCGGCGATTGGCGGCATCGTCGTGCTCTCCCACTGGGTGATCGACCTGCTCGTTCATACGCAAGATCTGACGATCATCGGCACTCCCCCCAAATTCGGGTTCGGGCTGTGGAACTACCCCCTGATCGAAATGCCGCTGGAGCTGTTCTTCGCTTATGGCGGGCTTGCCTGGTATCTGTCCCGCACCCACGCCACTGGAGCAGCGGGCCGGTTTGGCCCCTGGCTCCTCGCGCTCGTGATGGCAGGCTTGCAGGCGTTCAACTGGTTCGGCCCGCAGCCAACCACGATCATCGATCCACCCCCCGTTGAAATGGCCCCGTTGGGTCTGTTCGCTTATGTTCTGATGGCTGCGATCGCCTGGTGGATGGCGAGCGGGCGTGATTTGCGAGTGAAGCCGGGGCATTGACCCTTAATCATTTCGATATTATTCGAATTATCGAAATGAACGACTCGGGCCCGATCATCACCGCGCTCAGTGCACTCGCCCAGCCACACCGGCTGGCTGCATTCCGCGCGCTTGTCGCGGCGGGACCGAAGGGGTTGGCGGCGGGCGAGATTGCGGTGTTGCTTTCGGTTCCTGCATCGTCGCTGTCATTTCATCTGGCCCAGCTTGAGCGCGCGGGATTGATCCAGCCGACCCGCGCCGGACGATCCATCATCTACACCGCCGATTTTGCCGCGATGACTGGGCTTGTTCGCTACCTCACCGAAAACTGCTGTGGCGGCGCAGATTGCGCGCCTGCCGAAGCCGAACGCCCCACCGAAAGGAACGCCGCATGAAACGCTTGCATGTCCATGTCGCTGTCGATGATCTCGATCGCTCGGTCGACTTTTACTCGACGCTGTTCGCGACCGAGCCGACGGTGATCAAGCCCGATTACGCCAAGTGGATGCTCGATGACCCCCGTGTGAATTTTGCGATTTCAGCACGCGGCACTGCGGCAGGCGTCGAACATCTCGGCATCCAGGTCGAGGATGCCGGCGAACTCGCCGAAGTCTATTCCCGGATCGCCAAGGCCGATGCGCCCGTCGTCGAGGAAGGAGAAACGACCTGCTGCTATGCCAAATCCGAAAAGAGCTGGATCACCGATCCACAAGGCGTGGTGTGGGAAACCTTTCTGACGCAGGGCGAATCGACCACTTATGGCACCTCGGCGACGATCGATGCGCTGACCGCCAAATCGGCCTGCGGCTGCGCGTAATGAGAGCAACGATCTGGCATAATCCGGCCTGTGGCACCTCGCGCAGCACGGTGGCGATCCTGCAGGAAACGGCAGGAATCGAGCTGACGGTCATCGAATATCTGAAAGACCCACCGGCTCGCGACAAGCTCGTGCAACTGCACCGCGACGCTGGGCTGACACACCGTCAGGCGATGCGGACCACCAATTCCCCGGCCGCCGAACTGGTCGCCGACCTTGGGCTCAAGGATGCCGATGAAGCGACGATCCTGGACGCGATGATGGCGCATCCGGCGCTGATACAGCGCCCGCTGGTCGAAACCGACAAGGGTGTCCGGCTTTGCCGCCCGCCCGAGACCGTGCACGAAATTTTGTGAACCCAGTGACCAACCGTGCGCTGGCGGCGGAGTTCATCGGCTCGCTGATCTTGTTCGCAACCGTCGTCGGCTCGGGCGTGATGGCCGAGCGGCTGGCGGGTGGCAATGTCGCGGTCGCGCTGATCGGCAACACAGCTTCGACAGGCGCCGTGCTCTATGTGCTCATCACGCTGCTGGGGCCGGTTTCAGGCGCGCATTTCAATCCGGCGGTGACGATATTGCTCGGCGCACGATGTGACTGGCTACCCTTTACCCTCGCACAACTGTCGGGCGGCATCATCGGCGTGTTGATCGTGCACGCGATGTTCGAAATGCCGCTAATCGAGTTCGGGTCGAAAATCCGGACCGGTCCCGGCCAGTGGATCGGGGAGTTCGTCGCGACCTTTGGCTTGCTGTTCACCATCGTCGTTGGCAGTCGCCAGCGCCCCGATGCCGTGCCGGCGCTGGTGGCGCTGTGGATCGTTGCGGGCTACTGGTTCACCGCATCAACGAGCTTTGCCAATCCGGCAATTACGATCGCGCGGGCACTGACGGATAGTTTTGCGGGAATCCGGCCGCTGGATGCGCCCGGTTTCATCATCGCTCAATTCGCCGGTGCCTTGGCAGGATGGCGGTTTTCCACTTGGCTGGTGCCGCGTGCCCATGCCACAGCACCAGCGACTGGCTGAACCTGACTGCCCGATTAGTCGGTCTGCATCTCGCGCGATAACGAGGCCAAAATGGCGGCACGTATCTTTTCGTCCGGGCCAGAGCCGTGGCGAACCGTGCGAAGCAGATTCATCCAGTCTTCTATCGCCTGCTCACGCGCGCCCTCTGCATCCTTGTCGACCGCAAGATAGAATTGTGCGCGAACATCTTCCGGATCAAGTGCCAGCGCTTGTTCGAACGATCGGCGGGCGGCATGCGGGATCGGGCCCTGCTCTGCCCCGGCGACGCGGGTCTGCGCTTCTCCTAATGCCGACCAAGCACGGCTTCGGCTGGGATCAATCGCCACTGATTCGGTCAGGGCCTGCGCCGCTTGGACATGATCCCCAGCATTGGCATAGGCGATGCCAAGCTTCTCGAACGCACTGGCATCGTCCGGGCGGCGCTTTGCTTCGGCGGCCAGACGCTGCAGCGTGTCGCCGCCCCGTGCGAACATCGGTATAAAGGAAAGCGGCTTGATGAGCCGCTGAGATGTCTTCTCCGAACCGTCTGATACCCAAGCATCATCGATGGTGATTTGGCGTTTCATGTTATCCCCTCGCAAAATCGAACGAGGCGATATTATCAAGCAAACGTCACTAAATGCTGTTTGCGACGTTTATCATGACTTAGTTTTACCGAATAGTGTATTAACTAGCAATGTTAGTCATGATCGCAGATCGTCGCCCAACACGGGCTGTCCCCGGAAGAATATGAGCGCGTCCTTACCGCGATGGGGCGTGAGCCGAACCTGACCGAGCTCGGCATCTTTTCGGTGATGTGGTCCGAGCATTGCAGCTATAAATCGAGCCGCGTCCATCTGAAAAAACTACCGACTACTGGCCCGCAGGTGATCTGCGGCCCAGGCGAAAATGCAGGCGTGATCGATATCGGCGATGGTCAGGCGGCGATCTTCAAGATGGAGAGCCACAACCACCCGAGTTATATTGAGCCCTATCAGGGCGCCGCGACTGGTGTTGGCGGCATTTTGCGCGACGTGTTCACGATGGGCGCGCGGCCGGTGGCCAACATGAACGCGCTCCGCTTCGGGCGGCCCGATCACCCCAAGATGCGCCACCTGATCGCGGGCGTGGTCCATGGCATCGGCGGCTATGGCAATTGCGTCGGCGTGCCAACCGTTGGCGGCGAGGTGAATTTCCATCGGGCCTATGACGGCAACATCTTGGTCAACGCAATGACGGTCGGCATCGCCGATCAGGACAAGATCTTTTATTCGGCGGCATCCGGCGTCGGCAACTCGATCGTTTATGTTGGCTCGAAAACCGGACGCGACGGCATTCACGGCGCAACGATGGCCAGCGCCGATTTTTCCGAAGATTCGGAGGAAAAGCGCCCGACGGTCCAGGTCGGCGACCCATTTACCGAGAAATTGCTGATCGAGGCGTGTCTGGAACTGATGGCGAGCGACGCAATCGTCGCCATTCAGGACATGGGGGCCGCCGGCCTCACCTCCTCGTCGGTGGAAATGGCGTCGAAGGGCGGCGTCGGCATCCGGCTCGACATGGACAAGGTCCCGCAGCGCGAAACCGGCATGACTGCGTACGAAATGATGCTGAGCGAGAGCCAGGAGCGCATGCTGATGGTCCTCAAGCCCGGCCGCGAGGACTTCGCCGAAGCTATTTTCCGCAAATGGGAACTGGATTTCGCGGTGATCGGCGAAGTGACGGATACCGGTCGCATGGTTCTCGTCCATCACGGCGAGACGGTTGCCGACATCCCACTCGGCCCGCTCGCCGATGATGCGCCCGCCTATGACCGGCCATGGGTGCCCACCCCGCCTGCCAAGGCGCTGGTCGATGTCCCCGAATGCAGCGATGTCGCCGCCGATCTGCTTGCGCTCATGGCCTCGCCCGATCTCGCCAGCCGGCGCTGGATCTGGGAGCAATATGACCAGAAAGTGGGCGGCGACACCGTCCAGCCCCCCGGCGGCGACTCCGCGGTGGTGCGCGTCCACGGCACGAACAAGGCACTTGCCATTACCACCGATTGCACGCCTCGTTACTGCTTCGCCGATCCAGTCGAGGGCGGGAAACAGGCCATTGCAGAGGCCTATCGCAATCTTTGCGCGGTCGGAGCGAAGCCGCTCGCCACGACCGATTGCATGAATTTCGGCAACCCGCAGCGGCCCGAGATCATGGGTCAGTTCGTCGGCTGTATCGAGGGCATGGCGGCGGCCTGCGCCGCGCTCGATTTCCCGATCGTGAGCGGCAATGTGTCGCTCTACAACGAAACCAAGAATGACGACGGCAGCGGCAGCGCCATCCTTCCAACCCCGGCGATCGGTGGTGTTGGGTTGCTGGCCGACTGGACCAAATCAGCCACGATTGCCTTTAAAGGCACCGGCGACGTCATCGTACTCATTGGTACGCCTGCCTATCATCTCGGCCAGTCGCTATGGTTGCGCGAGCTTCATGGTCGAGAGGAGGGGCCCCCGCCCCGCGTCGACCTGACCGCCGAGCGCGCCAATGGCGATTTCGTCCGCGCGCAGATCGAAAAAGGCGCGCTCAGCGCGGTACATGATGTATCCGACGGCGGCCTGATCGTCACGATCGCCGAAATGGCGCTCGCGGGGAACATTGGCGCGATGATCAGCGCGCCTTTGCCCTATGGGCTGGCACCCACCTATTTCGCTGAGGATCAGGCGCTTTATGTCGCGACCGTCCGCGACGAACTGCTGAACGATTTTCTGCATGCGTCGATCGATGCCGGCGTCAATGTCGAGCGGATCGGCCGCACCATTGCCAACCGGCTGATCATCGAATGCCCGGCGACCGACCATGTCGTCAGCCTGGTTGACCTTCGTACCGCCCATCAGGGCTTCTTCCCTGCGCTAATGGGTGCGCCCGCCGCATAATTTTTTGCGCGATGCTGTCGATTCAACGCCGTGTTGTCCGTCTCCGCCATTGAAAGCCGATCAATCCGATCGGCCTATGGACGGAGAAGCGATATGCAAATAACCGACAGCGCGGGCCGGATGTCCGTCCTTATCCGCGCGGTGGCAGCAATGGGGGCTGCCTGGAATGTGTTCGGCGTGATTCAGTTCTGGGGGCAGGTATCGGCAGCCCCTGCGATGCTGATGGCCAAGGGGATGACGGCAGACCAGGCAAATTTTTACGCATCGCCGCCCGGCTGGATGACCATCGTTTTCGGAATCGGCGTATTCGGCGGATTGGCAGGATCTTTCCTGCTCCTCGCGGGGCGGCGCCTCGCCACCACGCTGTTTGGCATGTCGCTGGTTGGCTACATTGCGCTGTATATTGGTGATATTACGGAAGGCGTATTTGCCGCCTTTGGCACCCCGCAAATTGTCATCCTGACCATTGTTGTCGCGATTGCTGTCGGCCTGCTGATGCTGTCCCTGCACGCCAACCGTCGCGGCTGGCTTCGCTGACCCCCTGAAAACTCGGAAGTGTTGCCGATCTGGCACAACCTGCCAGCGTCGCTCGCTGGACCCGAAACGATCACGGTGATATGATTAACGCCGGATTCGGGGTGTTCGACAATGGCAACGGCAACGCGCAATTCCTGGTATATCCCTGCAAAACCGACGACCTATAGCGTCGTCGGCTTCATTGCGGCGCTGATCGGCGGCACGCTGCTTGCCGGAATTGCTGATCTGGCCGGGCAGATCGGGATTGCTCATCTTGCTGGTAGCACGCCTGAGAGCGTGCTGCGTGCCATCGCTTCCGCCGTGATCGATCCAGCAACAATTGCCGACCCGCAGCAATTGCTGATCATCGGCGCTGCCGTCCATTTCGGAATCATTGCCGTGATGGTGCTGGTGTATCTGATCGCCGCAGCGCGCATCCCGTTGGTCAATAGCACCCCCGAAATCAGCATTTTTGGCTATGGGTTGATCCTCGGTTTCATCATGATCTGGATCGTTCTGCCACTGCGCTGGCCCGATCGTGTGCCCGGAACGACTCCGGTCGACATCATCGGCCCGTTGCTGCGCCACATCTTTTTGGTGGCAGCACCTATCGCTATGGTTGCAAAACTCGCCGCACGGCGGGATTGATTATCGACCCTATCGGCGACGGCATCGCACCCTGGCGCTGGTCTGGTGTGCTTTGACCGTCGTATGACGTGCAGATGATCGATCATCCTGCCATGCCCTGGCCCGGGCTTCCCACTATAGCCGACGAAGTCCGCATCGCGCGTGCGCTCGCGCTGCGCGATCACCTCCGCACCCGGCGGACCTGTCGTTATTTCAGTGAAGCGCCCGTTCCCCGCGCCCTGATCGAAGCGGCAATCGAGGCAGCCGGCACCGCGCCGTCAGGCGCCAATCACCAGCCGTGGCACTTCGCGGTCATTGGCACTCCTGCGATCAAGACCGCGATTCGGGCAGCAGCCGAGGAAGAAGAGCGCGCATTCTATGCGGGGAAGGCTGGCGATGAATGGCTGGCCGCGCTCAGTCCTCTCGGCACCGATGCCGACAAGAATTACCTTGAAGTGGCCCCTTGGCTGATCGTGGTATTCGGCCAGCGCCGTGGCGGGATCGACCCCGGCGACGATATGCAGAATTACTATGTCAACGAGAGCGTCGGCATCGCCGCCGGCTTTTTGTTGGCGGCGCTCCATGCCGCAAACATTGCCACGCTCACCCACACGCCGAATCCGATGCGTTTCCTGAACCGCGTATGCCAGCGCCCGCCATCGGAAAAAGCAATGATGATCGTCGTCGCAGGCCATGCAGCGCCTAATGCCACTGTGCCGCTCCATGCGCTCCGCAAGAAACCGCTCGAGCAAATTTCGAACTGGCTATGACGGCAGGCTATTCCGGCACCCCGCTGATCAAGAAACTGGGCTTCAAGGCTGGGATGGTCGTCTGGTTCGATGCTTCCATGCCTGCCCAGATCAAGGCGGAAATAGCCCCAGAGGCGAACGGCATCGGCGTTCTTTCATTACCGGTGCAGGGAATGGAAGCGGCCCAAATCTTCGTGACTGAGCGCGCTGCACTCATGAGCGCGATTACGACGATCCGGCCGTTGCTCACACCAAGCGGCTTCTTGTGGGTATCGTGGCCCAAAAAGGCATCGAAGGTCGCCACTGATTTGACCGAAGATGTTATTCGCGAATGCGCGCTTCCAACTGGCTTCGTCGATGTAAAAGTATGTGCGGTGGACGCCACATGGTCCGGCTTGAAGCTCATGATCCGACGCGAACTGCGGTAGACCGGCATCAGCAGATTAATGCGAATGCGACGCAATAAATGATTGCGAATCACTCTCATTAGCTCCATACAGTCACCAGAGAGCGAGGGTGACAATGGTCGTCTGTGTCTGCAATGCGATCCGTGAACGCGAAGTTCGTCAGGCTGCGCGTGATGGTGCCACCAGCGCCTGTGCCGCGTATCGCGCGCTCGGTCGCCAACCCAAATGCGGCCAGTGCGTCCCCTTTGCCCGCTCGATCATCGATCAGGAACGCGCAGTGGCTTGACGGCCCGGACGGAAGCCGGTCATCTGCGTACAGCGCAAATGGAGATTGGTGATGAAGGGTGATGCGAAGGTCATCGAGTATCTGAACGAGGTGCTCAAGAACGAGCTGACCGCCGTCAACCAATATTGGCTCCATTACCGGATGCTCGATAATTGGGGCGTCACCAAACTGGCCGCGCTTGAGCGCCATGAATCAATTGACGAGATGAAGCACGCCGACAAGCTGGCGGAACGCATCCTGTTTCTGGAGGGGCTCCCCAATTTTCAGCTGCTCGGGCGGCTGCGAATCGGTGAAACGGTGGAGGAGATTCTCCGCAGCGATCACGCGCTTGAAGTCGAGGCGATTGCGACGCTTCGGGATGCTGTGGAACATGCCGAAAAAGTCCGCGATTATGTGTCGCGCGATCTATTCGCCATGATCCTGAGCAATGAGGAGGATCATCTCGACATGCTCGACCGGCAGTTCGACATGATCGAGCGGATGGGCCTGCAAAACTATATTCAGCTTAACAGCCGCGCCGAAATGGGCGACGACTAGAGCGTTACATGCCCCCCACGGCACGGCGGCCAAAGCCGCTGACCGGGCGGCGCTCGACCAGCGGGTTCGCCTCGCGCAGCAACAATGCCAGGGTCGATTCGAACAGCTCGCGCAGGCGGACAACATGTTCCAGAGCGGCATCGGGCGTATCCCGCTTTTCAACGCAGGTTCGCGCGATCGTCTCGATCTTTTCGGCCAACAAGCCAAGCGGCTCTGCCCCGAACTGCCGCGCCTCTCCTTTCAGCGTATGGGCAGGCAGGACGAGCGCGGCGGCACTGCCCGCACGCATCGCCTCCTCGATCGCAGCGACCGATTTGATCCCGTCTTCCTGAAAATAGCCAAGGATTCGCACAAAACCGGCACCCAGCTCGCTGCGCGCCTGCGTAAAGGCATCCCAATCGACCAGCATGTTCCCGTGCATCGTCACGAATTGCTCCTCCATCGCACCCTGAAATAGAGCGAAGGTCTCAGGCTGTAATTACAGGGCGCGGGTAAACGAGACGTTGACGCCATCGGATGCGGCAATACGAAAAACTGTGTCTAAGCCATTCGATATCGGCTGAATGGTTAGCCCAGCTGCTTTAGCCACCGCGGTAAGCTCTCGCGTCGCAGCCGGGTCATCGGCAATGATCTCGATTGGCAGAACTCCCGCGCGCAGCGCCCGCGCCAACCGAATCGCGGGCCAAGGGCACCGCATCCCGCGCGCGTCGATATGCACCGTCACTGATCGAACGGATTCTTTGGTGCCCGCAGCGTCAAGCGCACCGGCACCGCACCAAACCCCAGATCGCGTCGGATCCCGTTGATCAAGTAACGCTGATAGCTCTCAGGCAACTGATCGACGCGCGTACCGAACAGCACAAAGCCAGGCGGCCGCGTTTTCGCTTGGGTCAAATAGCGCAGCTTGATTCGCTTGCCCCCGGGCGCCGGTGGCGGGTTGGCCTCGATCGCGCGTTCGAACCAGCGGTTGAGTTCGCCTGTGCCAACGCGTCGCGACCAGGCCTCACGGGTTTCGAACGCAGCGGCAATCAGCTGATCAATGCCCTTGCCGGTGGCGCCAGAGATTGTGAGCAACGGAACGCCGCGCACCTGAGCCAGCCCCTCATCAAGTGCAGCCCGCACGCCGTTGAAAAGCCTGCTCGCATCCTCAGCGACATCCCATTTGTTGAGCGCGATCACCAGCGCACGGCCTTCCTGCAGCGCACGATCGGCGATCTTCAGGTCCTGCACCTCCAGACCCCGAGTAGCATCGAGCAGCAGCACGACGACTTCGGCAAAATCGATCGCGTGCAGCGCATCGGCAACCGACAGTTTTTCGAGCTTGTCCTGGACATTGGCGCGCTTGCGCATGCCGGCTGTGTCGATGAGCCGAACGGCACGCGTGCCGCCCGCTGGATTGGGCCATTCCCAGTCGATGGCTATCGAATCGCGGGTAATGCCCGCTTCCGGCCCGGTAATGAGACGATCTTCCCCCAGGATGCGATTGATCAGTGTCGATTTGCCCGCATTTGGCCGCCCGACAATCGCCAGCTTGAGGACGGCATTGGGGTTATCGTCTTCCTCAACCGCATCGTCTTCGATCACTTTGCCTTCAAGGTGAGGAAACAATGCGTCGAACAAATCGCCCAGCCCTTCGCCATGTTCGGCGGATAACTGCACCGGATCGCCCAGCCCCAGCGACAGCGAATCAAGCACGCCCGCCTCACCGGCGCGGCCTTCCGCCTTGTTGGCGACCAACACGATTGGCGTGGTGGAGCCGCGCAACCAGCGTGCGATTTCTTCGTCAAGCGGCACCAGACCAACGCGCGCGTCGATCAGGAACAGCGCCACATCGGCCATTTTCACCGCGGCCTCGGTCTGCTGACGCATTCGGCCAGGCAGCGAGGCCGGGTCCTCATCTTCATAGCCGGCCGTATCGATGATGCGGAAATCGAGGCCGATCAGATGGGCATCACCCTCCCGCCGGTCACGCGTAACGCCGGGGCGATCGTCAACCAGCGCGAGCTTTTTGCCGACGAGCCGGTTGAACAAGGTGGATTTGCCGACATTAGGACGGCCAATGATTGCGACGACGGGAAGTTTAGACATCGGCGCCTTGTAGCGCCGTTGCCGATTTTCGCCACCCGCCGTGAAAAACCATCAACGATAGGCGGAAATGCGCCCCTTGCTGTCGATCGTGTACAAAATGTTGTTGGCCACCAATGGCGGCAGGCTGAACGCCGAACTGCCCTTGATGATCTCGCCTTTTTGGCCCGTGGCGGGCGAAACGGGCACGATCTGCCACTCGGAATTT
>NZ_NCGB01000016.1:0-48914 GCF_002278865.1 Sphingomonas sp. 28-62-11
CCGAACTCGGCCGTGAAACCTGACAGCGCCGATGGTACTACTGCCTAAGCAGTGGAAGAGTAGGTCGTCGCCAGGCATTGTAGCTGGTGCTGTACGGAAGAACGTTTCTACACGAACCCATTCACATGTTTCTGCCCGCGAGGGCGCGCGCGCCTCCGCAATGCGGAGGCGTTTGCGTCTCTGGCGGGTGAGATTTGGACCGGTTTGGCGTTAGCCAGATGGTGTCCAATGGTTGGCGCGGGGTGGAGCAGCCCGGTAGCTCGTCAGGCTCATAACCTGAAGGTCACAGGTTCAAATCCTGTCCCCGCAACCAACGTACATTCGCACCAAGCGTTTTGAAAAGCCCGCCAGACCGTCCGGTCGGCGGGCTTTTTCGCGTTCACTCTATCTAGGCCTGCTTTGCAGTCACGCTCGGCTAGCGCGCTGCGCTGCCCTGCGCACGCCACCCACGATGCGTGAACTGATCAGCCCGTCCAGCCGCGCATAGCCCAGGCCGAGGTGATCGGGGCGGACGGCAATCGTATCGGCCAGGCTGATTGCGCCCGACCGTAATGCGCGCCGCCCAATCCTGCCCCATAGTTGCGCGGTTTCCCATCGGATCAGCCGGATGTCCGCCTCGGTCGGCTGATCTGCGGCGATAAACGCGTTCTGCAACGTCATGATCGTGTTCGCCAGCAACGCCAACGTCTCACGATCGGGCACGGGGCGGTGGCCCATGACATAATGCACCAATAAAGTTGCCCGCTCGCCGGCTACTGCGCCGAAGATCCCGGCATGCCGCTCAGCGAGCACTTTGGTGGCGCTTGCCTCCATCGCTGTAATGAATCGCTGCGACGCACCGCCGACATGGCTGCGGTAATCGACGAGTTGGGTATCGAGCCGCGCGATCCGCCCAGAATGGGAAAGCCGATGATAGAGATCAAAATCCTCGGCATAAAGGCGATCGGGCCGCGTAAATGCACTAAATTGCTGCGCAGCATTTCGGCGCAGCATGACGGATGACCAGACGAGCGGATTGCAGATCCATAACATCCATTCAACCAGCGCCGGGCTGGTGATGGCCGGCAACGCCGATGGCCGGATCGCGCCGTTGCACAACTGGCGGGTGGCGGTGGCGAGCAGCACGGTATCGGCATGGGCATCGAGATAGGCAATCTGAGCGCCCAGTCGATCGGGATGGCACAGATCGTCTTGGTCCAATGCGGCGACATATCGCCCACGAGCCTCCTCGAAAGCGCGATTGCGGGCGAGGACCGGGCCCTGATTAGCCGATGCTTCAATAATCCGAAATCGGGGGTCTATAATGCTGTGCAGCATTTCGCGCGTGCTGTCCGTCGAACAATCATCGACGATGACCACCTCAAAATCGGTAAAGGTTTGCGCCATCAGCGTGGCGATGGTCTCGCGGATCACGCTGGCCCCGTTATAGGCAGCCATGATGACGCTGACGGCAGGCGTTGTCATGCGACCGCTCGCGCCCGTTCACCAAGCAGTTGATCGACAATCATCAACCCGACATCGTTCTGCCATTGCCACAGGCCATTGGCCTGGCCGCGAAAGCTCGGCTCACCGCCCATCGGACCCCAGGGGACAAAACCTGCCGCAAGGCCGATGCCATAAGCCCCGGCAAGGGCCTCGCCCTCGGCATCAGTGATCCGGCAATAGCGATCGACCATCGGCGCACCATGATCGGCCGCCAGCGCGATGCGGGTGCCGTCGGCGCGGAAAAGCGGCAGGGCATGCGGACGATAGCCAAGGGCGGCAATCACCAGATCGGCATTGGTGATGATGTCACGGGCGATATGGTCATTCTCACCATCAAGCTGGTGGAGCATAACGCGCGGTTCTGGCGCGCGTCCATCGATGCCGAGCATCCGCAACACCAGGTCACGCGCTTCCAGCCGGAAACCCGCGAGCCGATAAACGAAGCCGCTGACCGGGCAGATATCCTCTGGCCCAAAATCGGTGAAGCCTTCCGCCCGCGCAGCTTCGGCTGAATGGTAGAAGGGCCGTAGCGGCCGTCGATGCAACAACCTGATCGCCCCTGCGCCTAGGGGCAGCGCTGGCTGTGCCTTGAGCAGCAAGGCGATCGTCGCCAGCGCACTGGTCGATCCGCCGATCACGGCGATGCGCGGCGCCCGGATCACCTCCAGGCGTTGTGCAACCTGCGTGATGCCGCCCAGCGCAAGGACGTCATCGGATTGGACAAGCCGGTCACCGGCCAGTTCGACCAATGGCGATCCCGCAATATGTTGCGCAGCAATGCGATCGGTTGGCTGGTGCCCGCCGCTGGCAATCACGATGGCGCGCGTACGCTGGTTGATGGTCACGCCGTCCGCGTGGCGGTATACGCGCACGGTCCAGGTCCCATCGGCGCCAAGCACTGCATCAGTTGCCTCGTGGCGGGTCAGCACCGTACCGCCATTCGCCGTTACGATATCGCCCAGCCGCGCGCCCGCCGCCTGCAATAACGGCCCCACGCGCGTCAGCGGCACGCCCACGGTATCCGGATATGCACGGATTGCCTTGCCCACCGCATGGTCGGCCAGTGCGGCGAGATCGCCGTGCACATTATCCTTTATCGCCGTCAGAAAGGTCGTGGCGGTGCTGTCTGATGTGATCGCATAGCTGCCGAGCCGCCCGATCCCCAGGCCAGCGTCTCGTTCGATAATCACCAGCCCTGAACGCGCCAGATCAGGCAGGAGATTGCGCTTGGTCGCCGCCGTCAGCAGCGCCGTGCCCGCCGGGCCGCCGCCGATCACCACCGCAGAGGCAATTGGCGCCGGTTTATGGGCGACGGCGAAGGCGCGGCTCGCCTGGCGCGCGCAGACATCGGCAAAAATGCCGGCAATCTCGATGGCATCGCCGGGCACCATCGAATCGGTGATCGGTAAAGACATGATGCGCGCGCCGACTTTGTCGGCAACCGGGGTCGGCTCGATCAGGCCATCGGCCTTGAACAGTGGCTGTTCGGCCAGATGCGGGCTGAAATAGCTGCCTGCGCCCACGCCCTTGTCGGCCAAGGCGGCGATCACCGCGTTGCGTCGCCCGGCAATCGAGGGCGGCAGCAACACGGGCATGAATTGCGAAGCCCGCCGCTGGCCCGATACATGCTGCATCGTGAACTCGCGCAGCGCGGATCGGTAATGCGCTTCGATCGCGGCACGATTGGCGCAAACGGGCTCGATCTCGGCGAGCTTCAAGCGCGCCATCAGCGCGAGTATCTCGGGCAGCTTGGCATTGATGCCGGGCATGATTGCGCTGCGGCTGCCCTCAAACCCGAAATTCGCCATTGTTCGCAACCGCGCGATCAGCGCTTCATTGCCACTATGAATCAACCCGCCCTCGCCGACCGCGAAGGTTTTGGTTGCGTGCATCGAATGGACGATCGCGAAATCAGCGCGGGCGCCAAAGCCCTCGCCGCGCTGGTCAATCGTGCCGAGCGACGCGGCGGCATCGACCACCACGCCAACGCCGTAGCGATCGCGCAACGCCGCATAGCGATCCAGATCGATCGCATTGCCGAAGGTGGCATAGGGCACCATCACTGCGATCCGATCGCCATGGCGCTCTAACAGCGCTTCTTCGGCCTCGGCACTTGCCCCCCAATGATGTGGATCGATATCGCAGATCAGCGGAGTCAGCCCGGCCCAAATCGCCGCCTGTCCGGTCGCGGCAAAGGTGAAGCTGGGCATCAACGCCAGCGCGCCGGGGGCATGGCGGGCGCCCGCCGCCTCGCGGATCGCGATCATCAGCCCCAGCGTTGCGTTGGCCACCGCCAGACTGGCGCCGTGCCCGCCAAACAGCTGATCGGTAACGTCGCGTTCGAACGCCCGCACTTCGGGGCCGTTATTGCTGAACACGCCCGATTGCTCGATCCGGCGCAACGCATCGCCCTGCGCGCTCAACAGCGGCGGTCGTGGGGCGATCAGGGGAAACTGGGTCATGGGCTGCGGTCCGGGTGGGGATTTGATCCGCAACGCTACATGGCGGGACGCTAAAAACCCGTTACGGTGGCGCAAAGGTGCCGCAAGCGAGGATCAACATGGCCGATTTCGAGACGATCACTCTGGCGATCGATCCCCCCGAACAAGGTGGCATCGCCACCATGACGCTCAACCGGCCCGATCGGCTGAACGCGTTCACGGGCCAAATGATGGCGGATCTGATCGCGGCGTTCGACATCACCGATGCCGATGATGCTGTGCGCGCAGTGATTATTACCGGCGCCGGGCGCGGCTATTGTGCGGGGGCCGATCTGTCGGCGGGCGATGCGACATTCGATTATGCGCGGCTTGGCACTGACGGGCCGGTGGCAGCCGACGGCACGGTCGATTTCGCGCATCCGGCGGTGCGCGATTCCGGCGGGCGGTTTGCGCTGCGGATCTTCGCGTCGCTGAAGCCGGTGATCGGCGCGATCAACGGACCCGCGGTCGGCATTGGCGCGACGATGCTGCTGCCGATGGATTTCCGGCTGGCGAGCGATACCGCGCGGTTCGGCTTTGTCTTTGCGCGGCGCGGGATCGTGCCGGAGGCCGCATCGAGCTGGTTCTTGCCGCGGCTCGTGGGGATCGGGCAAGCGCTTGAGTGGTGCTATTCGGGCCGGGTGTTCGATGCGGATGAAGCGCTGAAGGGTGGATTGGTGCGCAGCGTGCACGCGCCGGACGATCTTTTGCCAGCCGCACGCGCGCTGGCGCTTGAGCTGACCGCGCACAGCGCGCCGGTGTCGGTCGCAATGACGCGGCGGATGATGTGGGCGATGATGGGCGCGGCACACCCAATGGACGCGCATCGCATCGACAGCCGCGGCGTCTGGGTGCGCGGAGGCGGCGCGGATGCGAAGGAGGGCGTGATGTCCTTCCTTGAAAAGCGCGAAGCGGTGTTTACCGATCGGGTAAGCGAACAATGGCCAGTTGCTGCGAACTGGTTCGACGATCCTGGTTATCGATAAACCTCACGCCTCGACAGACCCGCCGCCCCGCATCACATAATCGCGCGTTTCATAGGGCGGCTCCAAGCCCTCCACCCACGCGCCATGCGCATGGGTCAGCGCGACCAATTCCATCGGCGTCTCCCCCGGCCAGCCCTGCACGCGGACTTCGTGACGGTGGAGATCGCGGTTGGGTTCCATCATCACCCAGCCGAGCCGCTTGCCCGCCGTCGCCCGCGCGCCCGCCGATGCCATCGCGGTGCGGATCCGGTCGCGGCCTGACTTGGGAATATATTGCCACACCACCGAATGCATCAGCACCCGCGTGACCCCCGCCGCCTGCGGCTCAGCCAGCCGCGCCTCGACCCAGTCGGCGGCATCGCCCGACTCAAGCTGCACGCCGTACCGCCGCACCATCGCGATCGCGGTATCGATCCGCGCCTGCCGCTCGATCGCATCAACCCATACATAGGCCGCGAGCCGTTCGGCGGCGGCATCATCGACCAGGTCGACCGGCGCGATATCGACCCCGCGCACGCTGTCGATCTCGATCGGCACATCGGGCGGCGGCGGTCCGCGCCATTCGGGCGTGATCGACAGCTCGGCCGGGTCAGGCCCAGCGCGCACCCCGCCGAGATCAAAGCCGTATCGATCGATCAGCAAGTTCAGCCCAGCGCTCGATCCGATCTCGAGCAGTTCGATCTTCGGCCCGAACCGCTGCGCCAGATGGAGCAGCCCGGTCATCAGCCCCGCCGATCGCCCCGCCTCATTGGTCTGGGGCGGTCCGTCGAGCCAGGGCAGCAGCGCGGCGTCATGTGTCTGCAACGCCTCCTCGATCAGCAGATCGACCCCGGTCGGATCGATCAGCTCGCCGCGAAACACCCGCGATACGCCCCAATCGGCGCCCGATCGGTGCAACGCGTGGACTCCGCCCACCAGCCGCAGCACCACCGCATCCGCCACCGGGTCGCCCGGCCAGTCGAGCACCGCGCGGCCAGTGGCCGTCGTCCGGTCAATCACTCGCCCCAGCGACAGGCACACTCGCGTCACGATCGGTGCGTCCATCGCGGCGGAATATTCCGCCTGCACCTTGAATGCATCGCGATTGGTTGCTTCATCGGCCATGTCAAATCTCCCTACCGGCTAAGGTCTTGTTGCGCCGCCGCGACGCGCCACGTAAAGCGCGACGCCCATGTCTCAATCGCCCATCATCATCGCCGTCCCCAAGGGGCGCATCCTCGAAGAGGCACTGCCGCTGCTCGCGCGCGTCGGGATCGAGCCTGAGCCCGCCTTTGCCGACGAGTCCAGCCGCGCCCTGCGCTTCACGACGAACCAGCCCGGGATCGAGCTGATCCGCGTCCGCGCGTTCGATGTGGCGACCTTTGTGGCGCATGGGGCCGCGCAATTGGGGATCGTCGGGTCTGACGTGCTCGCCGAGTTCGCCTATTCGGAGCTGTACGCGCCGGTTGATCTCGGCATCGGCCATTGCCGCCTGTCGGTCGCCGAACCCGCCGAAATGGCCGCGACTGATGATCCGCGCGGGTGGAGCCATGTCCGCATCGCGACCAAATATCCGCACGTCACCAAGGCGCATTTCGCTGGCCGGGGCGTGCAGGCCGAATGCGTGAAGCTCAATGGCGCGATGGAACTGGCCCCTTTGCTTGGCCTCGCCCCGCGCATCGTCGATCTGGTGTCCTCTGGCCGCACGCTGAAGGAAAACGGCCTCGTTGAAGTTGAGGTGATTGCCGAGGTGACGAGCCGCCTTGTCGTCAACCGCGCCGCCTTCAAAACCCGCGCCGATGTCGTACCGCTGGTCGATGCGTTCCGAAGGGCGGTGGCGTGAACAGCTTAGCAATCCGTTCGTTTCGAGCGAAGTCGAGAAACAGGCCCCAAACGCTGCGTAAGGTGTCTCGACTCCGCTCGACACGAACGGGAACCTTATCGTCATGATCAGACTCTCCACCGCCGCCCCCGATTTCGCAAGTGCGTTCACCGCACTCGTCAATGCGCGCCGCGAAGCCGATGACGATGTCGCGCGCGATGTGACGGCGATCATCGGCCGCGTCCGCGATGAGGGCGATGCCGCCGTCGCTGCGCTGACGCTGCAATTCGATGGACATGATCTGGCAAGTTCGGGCTGGCAGATCGATCTTGCCGATTGCCGCGCCGCCTATGACGCGCTCGAACCCGACTTACGGGCCGCGCTCGATCTCGCGGCAGATCGCATCGCTACCTATCACCGCAAGCAGCGCCCGGAGGGCAGCGACACTACCGACAGCGCCGGCGTTCGGCTCGGCGCGCGCTGGTCGGCGGTCGAGGCGGCGGGGGTTTATGTTCCTGGCGGCCGCGCGGCCTATCCAAGTTCGGTGCTGATGAACGCGATCCCGGCCAAGGTTGCAGGCGTCGACCGGCTCGTCATGGTCACGCCGACCCCGAAGGGGGAGATCAACCCGCTCGTGCTCGCCGCCGCGCATCTGGCGGGTGTTGACGAAGTCTGGCGCATCGGCGGCGCGCAAGCCGTCGCGGCGCTGGCGTACGGCACGGACCGGATAAAGCCCGTCGACGTCATCACCGGCCCCGGCAATGCCTGGGTGGCAGAGGCCAAGCGCCAGCTTTACGGCGTGGTCGGGATCGACATGGTCGCTGGCCCCAGCGAGATCGTCGTCGTGGCGGACGGCGCGAATGATCCCGACTGGATCGCCGCCGATCTGCTCAGCCAGTCCGAACATGATCCCACCAGCCAGTCGATCCTCTTCACCGACGATGCGGGCTTTGCTGACAAGGTCGCGGCGTGCGTCGACGCGCAGATCGAAACGCTCGCCACCGCCAAGGTCGCCCGCGCAGCCTGGGATGCGAATGGCGCCATTATCGTGGTGCGCGATTTCGCCGAAGCGATGCCGCTGGTCGATCGCCTCGCCGCCGAACATCTCGAACTTGCAGTGGCGGACCCGCAGGCGCTGTTCGATCAAGTTCGTCATGCCGGATCGGTGTTTCTCGGCCGTCACACGCCAGAGGCGGTCGGCGATTATGTCGCTGGGCCGAACCATGTGCTGCCCACTGGCCGCCGTGCGCGTTTCTCGAGCGGGCTGTCGGTGCTTGATTTCATGAAGCGCACCAGCTTCCTTCAGCTCGATCCCGCGAGCCTCGCTGCCATCGGCCCTGCGGCGGTGGCGCTGGCGGGGGCGGAGGGCCTGCCAGCGCACGCCCGCTCGGTGGCGCTTCGGCTGACAAGCAACCAACACTAACCCCGAGCCCCGTGTGTCCCCGCGAAGGCGGGGACCCAGACTGGACCCCCGCCTTCGCGGGGGTACAATCTTGTTTTTCCGGGTATAGGACCTTTGATATGACCCGCCCCAACCCCCGATCCAATCCCCGCACCGCTGCCCGCAGCAAGGCGCGCGCCGCTTCCCGGCTCGGTGCCGTCCAGGCGCTGTACCAGCATGATATGGAGCAGACGCCGATCGCGCAGCTGCTGCATGAATTCCACAATCACCGCCTCGGTGCGGAGATTGAGGATGCGCAATATGCCGAACCCGATGTCGATTTCTTCGACGATGTCGTGAAGGGCGTGCTCGCGCGCGAGGGGGAGATTGACGCGGCCATCGCGGCGAAACTCGCGACTGGCTGGCACCTCGATCGGCTCGACAAACCGATGAAAGCGATCCTGCGTTGCGGCACCTATGAACTCCTCGCTCGCGCCGATGTGCCAACGGGCGCGGTCATCACCGAATATGTCGACGTCGCCCATGCGTTCTATGACAAGCGCGAGGCGGGGTTCGTGAACGGGTTGCTGGATGCGATCGGTAAGGTCGTGCGGGCAGGGTGAGGGTGGCGGCGTGACCGACATCATCAACCTGCGCACCGCGCGCAAGGCCAAAGCGCGCGCCGAGGCCGAAGCGAATGCCAGCGCCAACCGCGCGGCGTTCGGCCGGACCAAAGCAGAAAAATTCGCCGCCGCCATCGAAACCGCCCGAAACGATCGCGCGCTGGACGGTGCCAAGCGAGATTAGCTGCAACTGACGTTCCAGTATCTGTCGCGAATTCGCTCTCCCTCGTCATGCTGAACTTTTTTCAGGATCCAATTCTCCACGAACGCAGGCCACTCTTGCGGCGCGCTGGATTCTGAAACAAATTCAGCATGACGGTGGTAGGGCTGGCGCGCATGTCGACCTGAAAGCAGACACCGCCCCCAAGCCGCGCTACCATCTCCTTATGACCGAAGCTGATTTCCTTGCCGCGCTGCGCGCGTTACCGCTCCATCCCGGTGCGCAGGGACTGGCGGATGACGTTGCGCGGTTGGGTGGCTATGTCCTCACCACCGATACGCTGGTTGAGGGGGTGCATTTCCTCTCCACCGATCCCGCGCAGGATGTCGCGTGGAAATTGCTCGCGGTGAATCTGTCGGATCTTGCCGCCAAGGGGGCGGAGCCAGTCGGCGTGCTGCTCAACTATCCGTTGGGAGAAGACGCCTGGGATCGCGCTTTCCTTGCTGGGTTCGATGCGGCGCTGCGCCAGCTGGGCTGCCAGTTGCTCGGCGGCGATACCGTGTCGCTGCCGCCGGGCACGCCGCGCGTGCTGACCCTTACCGCAATTGGCCATGCGACCCACGCCCCCAGCCGCAGCGGTGCGCGGGCGGGGGACGGGTTGTTCGTCACCGGCACGATCGGCGATTCAGGCGCGGGGCTTGCCATTGCGCAAGGTGAACCCGGACTGGATGCATTACTGAACGCCTATCGCCGGCCGTTGCCCCGGCTTGGGGAGGGGCGCATCCTCGCCGCGCATGTGCACGCGATGATGGACGTGTCCGACGGGCTGTTGATCGATGCCGCGCGGATGGCCGCCGCAAGTGGTCTTGCCGTCACGATCGATCTCGCCGCGATCCCGCTGTCGGATGCCTATCGCGCGCATATCGGCGATGATCGCGCGGCCCGGCTCCGCGCGGCAACCGCCGGGGATGATTACCAGCTGCTGTTTGCCGCGCCCGCATCGCTCGCCGTCCCCGCCCGCCGCATCGGCCATTTCGCCGAGGGGCAGGGCCTGACGCTCACCGACGGGGCCGATCCCGTCGCGCTGCCCGCCCGGCTCGGCTTCGAACATGGCGGCGCATAACCACCGCCCTCGGCGCTTGCGCTCGTCTCTGTCACGCTTATAGGGTCGTCGCCATAAGACAGGCGCTAGGGGGCGGGCTATGTCGGCAGCCCCTGAAGCGACCGTATCAGGGAAGGACGTTTGCCGATGACGATTGTTTATGCCGCCATGATCTGCGGGATGCTTGCCGTGCTGTACGGCATCATCACCAGCCGCCAGGTGCTCGCCGCACCTGCGGGCAATGAAAAGATGCGCGATATCGCGGCCGCCATTCAGGAAGGCGCGCAGGCCTATCTCGGCCGTCAGTATCGCACGATCGGCATCGTCGGCGTCATCATGCTCGTGCTCGTCTGGGTGCTGATCGATGGCATGAGCTCGCCCGTCTCGGCGGCGAGCTTCGCGATCGGCGCGGTTCTTTCGGGCGTTGCTGGCTATATCGGCATGAACATTTCGGTGCGCGCGAATGTGCGCACGGCAGAAGCGGCGCGCACCTCGCTGCAGGGCGGGCTGACGATGGCGTTCCGCGCGGGCGCGATCACCGGCATGCTGGTGGCGGGGCTCGGCTTGCTCTCGATCTCGGGCGTGTTCTGGTTCCTCGCCGGCCCTGACGGCGCGGATGCCGGCGCGCAGATCGTCGTCAAGGCGCTCACCGGCCTTGCTTTCGGCTCCTCGCTCATCTCCATCTTCGCGCGCCTCGGCGGCGGTATCTTCACCAAGGCGGCAGACGTTGGCGCCGATCTGGTCGGCAAGGTCGAGGCCGGCATCCCAGAGGATGATCCCCGCAACCCCGCTACCATCGCCGATAACGTCGGTGACAATGTCGGCGATTGCGCGGGCATGGCCGCCGATCTGTTCGAAACCTATGTCGTTACCTTCGGTGTCACGATGATCTCGGTCGCGCTTGCGCTGAAGAATGCCGATCAGCTGCTTCAGGTGATGACGCTCCCGCTCATCGTCGGCGGCGTGTGCATCATCACCTCGATCATCGGCACCTATGCGGTCCGTCTGGGCAGCAGCAACAACATCATGGGCGCGCTTTACAAGGGCTTCTGGCTCAGCGTTGGCCTGTCCGTTCCCGCCATCTATTTCGCGACGCAGTATACGCTGGGTGACATGAACGCGGTGATCGGCGGCAACGCCTTCCTCGACGGCGGCGGCGCAACGGCAGAGGCGCTCGCGGGCGCGGCGGCCACCACCACCACCGGCATGGCGCTGTTCTGGTGCATGATGATCGGGCTGGCGGTGACTGGCCTGCTCGTCTGGATCACCGAATATTATACCGGCACCGGGTTCCGCCCCGTGCGCAGCATCGCCAAGGCATCGGAGACGGGCCATGGCACCAACGTGATTCAGGGTCTCGCGGTCAGCCTTGAATCGCCTGCGCTCCCCACCATCGTCATCGTGGTCGCGGTGATCGCGGCCTATCAGCTCGCGGGCGTTATCGGCATTGCCTTTGCCGCCACGTCGATGCTGGCGCAGGCCGGCATGGTCGTCGCGCTCGATGCGTATGGCCCGGTCACGGATAATGCGGGCGGCATCGCCGAAATGGCGGGGCTCCCCGATGATGTGCGCCACCGCACCGATGCGCTCGACGCGGTCGGCAACACGACCAAGGCCGTGACCAAGGGCTATGCAATCGGCTCGGCCGCGCTCGCCGCCCTCGTGCTGTTCAACGCCTATACGAGCGATCTCGCGCGCGATTTCCCGACGCTCGCGGTCAACTTCCAGCTCAGCAACCCCTATGTCATCGTCGGGCTGCTGCTCGGCGCGCTGCTGCCCTATCTGTTCGGGGCGATGGGGATGACGGCGGTCGGCCGGGCCGCCGGTTCGGTCGTGGAGGATGTCCGCGCCCAGTTCCGCGAGAATCCGGGCATCATGGCCGGCACCAGCCGCCCCAACTATGCCCGCACCGTCGATCTCGTCACCAAGGCGGCGATCGCGGAGATGATCGTCCCCAGCCTGCTGCCGGTGCTCAGCCCGGTCGCGGTCTATTTCATCATCACCGGCGTGGCGGGCCAGGCAGAGGGCTTTGCCGCGCTCGGCGCGATGCTGCTCGGCGTCATCGTCTCTGGCTTGTTCGTCGCGATTTCGATGACGAGCGGCGGCGGCGCGTGGGATAACGCCAAGAAATATATCGAAGACGGTCATCACGGCGGCAAGGGCAGTGAAGCCCATAAGGCCGCGGTGACGGGCGATACCGTGGGCGATCCGTATAAGGATACGGCAGGCCCGGCGGTGAACCCGATGATCAAGATTACCAACATCGTCGCGCTGTTGCTGCTCGCGGCGCTTGCGGGCGGTTGATCGAATTTCCGGCTGGCGATGCGGGTCGCCGGCCGGGATCGCTGTAGAATTGCAACAGCTTGATTTGAGTAACGCGCACGATAGACTTGCTCCCAAATGGGGAGTGCAGACGATGAAGAAACGCAATTTCGGTTTGGTTTTGGGGGCCTTGGCCACCACGGCACTGATCGGTTGGTCGGCGGCGCCTGCGCAGGTGAAGCCCGTTAGCGATTGGGACGGCAAGGTCGTTCCGATCGAGACATTCGCTCAGTTCCCCGTCATTCAGCGCCCGGTGCTGTCGCCCGATGGCAACTGGATGATCGCCAAGGTTCGGTCGGCCGGTGTTCAGGCGCTTGCCATCGTACCCGTCGGGACGCCCGGCAAGCCGGAAGTGATCGCTCGCGATGGCGAGGCCAGCGTCGACAAGCTCGGTGAGCGTCAGATCATCGATTATAGATGGCTGGACAACAATCTGCTGCTGATCGGCTTCAGCTCGCGGGATAACTATGCGGGCGAATGGTTCGATAACGTTCGTTACGCATCGTATAATCGTGAGACGAAGAAGACGACGCCACTCGGCTGGGATGATAGTTTTCTCGGTACGGATTTGCTCTGGGCCTCCAATTCCGGCGCGCCGCGCATTCTGCTTCAGCGCCGCAACCCGCGCAACGGCACCGAAAGCCTCAGTGCGCCCGAAGTGATTGAGGTGGATGCGGTTACCGGCAAGGCCAAGGTGGCGATGCGATCAAACCCGGTGGTGCGCGGATGGACCGCCGATCTGGCGGGCGTCGTGCGGATGGGCGCGCGCCGCGATGCCGATACCGGCAAGGTGACCGTGCTGTATCGCGATGGCCCGAACGACGCGATGCACACCGTTTACGACGGTGTGCCGGATCGGTTCGCCGGGGCCGCCCTGCCCGATTTCATGATGCCCGATGGCAAGGCCTATGCGGTCAGCGCAAAGGACGGGTACCGGGCGCTCTACACGTTTGACGTGGCGGGAATGAAGCTGGGCGAAAAGGTGTTCGGCGTCGACGGCTATGATATTGATGGCCCCCGCCTTTCCTATGATCGCACCCGGCTTGATGCGGTCGAAGTGACCAAGGATCGAGAGGTCCAGGTCTTCTTCGATTCGCGGTTGAAACAGATTCAGGCTGTGCTCGAAAATGGCTTCGGCAAGGGCAATGTCTATATCGCCAGTGGCGATGCCAAGCGGGAGAAGATCGTGTTCCGCGTCGCCGCGACGGGCCAGGCCGAAAGCTGGTTCATGTTCAACAGCGTATCGGGATCGGTGGCGCGGCTCGCTTTTGCCAATGAAACGCTCAAGAACGCGCAGCTGAACCCGGTTTCGATGGTCCGTTATACCGCCAGTGACGGTAAATCGATCGAAGCGGTACTGACGATGCCGCGCCACCGCGCGGGTAAGAAGAACCTGCCGCTGATCGTGCTGCCGCATGGCGGGCCCTGGGCCCGCGATTCCGCCGACTGGGATCCTTTTGGCTGGGCGCAGGCGCTGGCGGAAACCGGCTATGTCGTGATCCAGCCGAATTTCCGGGGCTCCACTGGCTATGGCACCGCCTGGGAAAAGGATGGTGACAAGAATTGGGGCTACCGCATGCAGGATGACCTGAATGATGCGGTCACCTGGCTCGCCGGGCAGGGCACCATCGATCCCAAGCGCGTTTGCATGATGGGCTGGTCGTACGGCGGCTATGCGGCCAGCCGCGCGGCCGAGCGCGATGGTGACAAATATCGCTGTGCCATCACGGGTGCGGGCGTGCATGATCTGCCCGCCATGGTCCGCTATGATAAGGGCTATCTGGGGCGCTATGGGGCGAAGACCTATCTGGGCCAGGCCGGTAATCTGATTGATGTGTCGCCCGGCCTCCACCCGGAAAACTACAAAATCCCTGTCCTGATCATCCACGGCGCCAAGGACGTGCGCGTCCCCGTTGCCCAGTCGCGCGATCTGGTGGCGCGGCTGAAAGCGGCCGGGAAGGTGGAAGGCAAGGATTTCGTCTATGTCGAACAGCCGCTCAACACGCATAATCTGCTGCGCGAAGAAGACCGGCTGCAGGTGCTGATCGAAACCAAGAAGTTCCTCGAAAAGCACAACCCGGCCTGATCAACCGCACCCGCCCTTCGCGGTGGCCTTCAAGAACGCCAAGCCCCGTCCGGCACCCGCCGGGCGGGGTTTTTTCTTGCCTAGCGTCAACCGCTTGCGCATCGTGCAGGCGCACGGGGGAGCGGACTCATCAGCAAGGCACTCATCAACGAATATCGCGCCGAGCTTGATCGACTGCGCGCGGTATCGGGTAGCCGCCGCGAAAGCGTGCTGCGAGAAGCGTTCAAGGATTTGCTCAAACGCTGGGGCCGATCACAGGATCTGCAATTCGTCCCCGAGCACACCATCACCACCGCGCAAAAGAACCGCATTTATCTCGACGGCGCGCTGCTTCACGCGTTGCGCGTTCCCTTCGGCTATTGGGAAGCCAAGGACGCCGATGATGATCTCGATGCCGAGATCGCCGCCAAGTCGCGCAAGGGCTATCCGCGCGACAACATCATCTATTCGGACGATCACACCGCCATTCTGATTCAGGACGGGCATGAAATGCTGCGCGTCGCGATGGACGATACCGACGCGCTCTACCCGCTGCTCATCCGCTTCTTTGCGCATGAACGGCAGGAGATCGCCGATTTCAACAAGGCGGTGAAGCAGTTCGGGCAGGATTTGCCTCAGGTGCTGACGGCATTGCGAGACCTGATCGCCGAAAAACGCGCTGCCAGCCGTGATTTCGCCGCCGCCGAGGCTGCCTTTCTGAAACACGCACAGGATGCCATCAATCCGGCGGTCAGCGAGGAAGATGTGCAGGAAATGCTGATCCAGCACATCCTGACTGAAGACATTTTCGCCAAGGTTTTCGACAACCCCGATTTCCACCGCCAGAACAATGTCGCCAGCGAACTCTACAAGCTGGAGGAAAAGCTGTTCGGCTATGGCGAAAAGCAGAAGCTGCTGCGCGCGCTGCAACCCTATTATGCCGGCATCAGCCAGGCCGCCGCCGTCATCCAGAGCCATTCCGAAAAACAGGGCTTCCTGAAGGGCCTCTACGAGAATTTCTACAAGGTCTATAATGCCAAGGCCGCCGACCGGCTGGGCGTGGTCTATACCCCCGGCGAGATCGTCCGCTTCATGATCCGCAGTGCCGATTGGCTATGCGAAAAGCATTTCGGCAAGAATCTGGTCGATCGCGGCGTCGAGATTCTCGATCCCGCCACCGGCACCGGCACTTTCATCGTCGAATTGCTCGAACATTTCCGGGGCGATCACGCCAAGCTGCGCCACAAATACAAGGAAGAGTTGCACGCCAACGAAGTCGCGATCCTGCCCTATTACGTCGCCAATCTGAACATCGAGGCGACCTATCAGGCGATCACCGGCCAGTTCGCCGAATTCGAAAATCTATGCTTCGTCGACACGCTCGACAATGTCGATGCGCTCGGCATCCATTCGGGCCACCAGTTCGATTTGCTGGGCGGAATGGCAGACGAGAATATGGAGCGCGTGAAGCGCCAGAACCGCCGCAAGATCAGCGTCATCATCGGCAACCCGCCCTACAACGCCAACCAGCAGAACGAAAACGACAACAACAAGAACCGCGCCTATGCGCACATCGATAAGCGCATCAAAAACACGTATATAAAGGCGAGCACGGCTCAGAAGACGAAGCTTTATGACATGTACGCCCGCTTCTATCGTTGGGCGAGCGATCGGCTGGGCGATGAGGGCGTGCTGGCTTTTGTCACGAACCGAAGCTTCATCGATAGCCGGACATTTGACGGTTTTCGCAAGCTGGTGGCGAGAGATTTCCAGGAAATTTGGCTTGTCGATTTGGGGGGTGATATTCGCGCCAATCCCCGGCTTTCGGGAACCACGCATAACGTGTTCGGAATTCAGACGGGTGTCTCCATCGCCATATTGGTACGCACCAAAGACACTTCAGATTGCAAAATTCGTTACGTCCGTAGGCCAGAAGATGAAAAAGCTGAGAGCAAATTAGCGTGGCTTAGCAGCATTCGCTTAGCCGAACTGACGACTACTTTAATCAAGCCGGATGAAAAAGGTCGCTGGCTAGACCAGACGGAGGATGGCGTTTGGACAGCTTTTATGCCGTTAGCCGACAAACAAACGAAAGCTTCAGTAACGAAGCGGGAAGAGCGCGCTATTATCAGAACATTTGCGAATGGCGTAAAAACTAATAGAGACGATTGGTTGTATGATTTTTCAGAAAAGACTTTAATAGAAAAAATCAAATATTTTTCTACGGTATTTAATAAAAGCATTAATCCAAATGGAAAAGGATTTATTAATTTTCCAAATGATATTAAGTGGAGTAGAGATCTTAAAAATAAGCCAACATCATTCGATTTGAATAGTAAATTAATTAGAAATTCTTTGTGGAGACCGTTTACAAGAAAAAAATATTATTCATTTAGGCAATTGAGCGATGTCCAAACAAATCTCCATAATGGAATTTATGGAGATGATCTATTTTCATTGAATAAATTGATCGCGGTTTCGGGCGGATCGGCATCGAAGCCTTTTCAATGTCTCGCCACTGATAACTTGGTAGATTACGAGGCTATCGAAAAGTCAAACTTGCTAGCCCGCTATCGCTACCTCAAATCCGGCGAGCGGATCGACAACATCACCGATTGGGCGCTCAACAAGTTCGTCGCGCATTATGGCAAGAAGGGCGTCACCAAGGACGCGATCTTCCATTATGTCTACGCCGTCCTGCACGATCCGATCTACCGCGAGACCTATGCGCTGAACCTCAAGCGCGAATTCCCGCGCATCCCCTTCTATCCCGATTTCGCGCGCTGGGCGGCGTGGGGCGAGGCGCTGATGGCGATGCATATCGGCTATGAAGACGTAGCCCCTTGGCCGGTCGAGCGGATCGATACGCCGAGCAAGCGCGCCGAGGGCACACATCCCAAGCCGATCCTCAAGTCGCAACCCGAAACCGGCGTCGTGATCATCGATGCCGACACGCAAATCACCGGCATCCCGCCCGAAGCCTGGAGCTACCGGCTCGGCAACCGATCGGCGATCGACTGGGTGCTCGACCAGCACAAGGAAAAGAAGCCGCGCGACCCGACCATCGCCGCCAAGTTCAACACCTATCGTTTCGCCGATTACAAGGAGAGCATGATCGCGCTGCTCGCCAAGGTGGTGCGCGTTAGTGTGGATACAGTGGCGATTACCGAAGCGATGAAGGCGGTGGAGCGCGACGGTTGATTCCGCTCACCCTTGTTAATCCTGTTATTGTGTATTAAATACACAACAAGATGCGCAGTCGGGAGGTCATCAAACGGATAGAGGCCGATGGCTGGCACGCGGTACGCCAGAATGGCAGCCACCGGCATTTTCGCCACCCGACCAAGCCCG
The DNA here is from genome assembly GCF_002278865.1 of Sphingomonas sp. 28-62-11. Classification (NCBI taxonomy): domain Bacteria; kingdom Pseudomonadati; phylum Pseudomonadota; class Alphaproteobacteria; order Sphingomonadales; family Sphingomonadaceae; genus Sphingomonas; species Sphingomonas sp. 28-62-11. Next base: position 17,757 of record NZ_NCGB01000016.1, read on the forward strand.
GCACGGTGACCGTCCCGCATCCTAAGGCGCAAATCCCGATCGGGACGTTGCGCAGTATCGAGAAATTGAGCGGCGTTTCGCTGCGATGAAGGAATTGGGCATGGCCACTGTTTATTACCCCGCGATTATCGAGCGTGGCCCGGAGGGGTTTGGCGTCTTCTTCCCCGATTTGCCGGGGTGCGTTTCGGCGGGGGCAACGATTCAGGAAGCGGCAGTGAATGCCGAAGAAGCGCTGAGCGGCCATCTGGCGGTCGGCGTCGATTATGGCGACGCCATCCCCGAACCCTCCGATATCGATGTGATCGTCGTCGATTCCGATGTCGATGTGGCCGCCCGCCTGCTGGTGCGCGGTGAGCGTCCGGGGAGGTCAGTGCGGGTGCAGGTATCGATCGACGAAGGCTTGCTCGCCCGGATCGACAAGGTCGCGAAAAACCGCTCGGGCTTCCTCGCCGATGCCGCCCGCGCGGCGCTGGCAGCGCGGGGGTAAGGCGTTACGAAACTTTCCTACACACCCCCGCTTTGCTATGTTCCCGGCATGTTCTTTTCCACCCCACGCGCCCATGCCCCATCCGCCAATGGCGGAATCCCGCCATTTTTGCGAAGTTGCGCAAAAGCGATGGAGACCCGCAACTTCCGCAACTTCACCGGTCGGAACTGGGGCATCGGCGTCTCGCGCGAAGGGGCGAAAGACGGGTTGTCGTGAACCAAACGCGCTATTTCATCGAACAGGTACTGCGGAAGCGGCCATACCTAACGGTGGCGCTATGTCGGGGCGTCATGGCGGACCCCATCCGGATCACGGTGCAAACCGATGGCCGGATTCGTCAATGGGGCAGGGTGATCTTGCCGAATGAGAACGAAGCGCGCATCTTGCGTGTTGTGACCCTGGACGATGGCGTGACGATCCATAACGCCTTTATCGACCGTAACTTTCGTGAGGATGTGCCATGAAGCTGCACTATTATCCCGAAACCGACAGCCTTTACATCGAGCTGAAGGGCGATCCCGGTGTCGAAACACGAGAGATTGCCGATGGGCTGAACGCGGATTTCGATGCGCTGGGCGGGGTGGTCGGGATTGATATCGATCACGCCTCGGCCAAGCTCGATCTGTCGAGCATCGAGACCCTGTCGCTGCCCTTTCCGCTGAAAGCCGCCTGAGACTTTCCAGCCAACCTACGTTCACACCCCAACGCTCACGCCACGTTTCGCAACAACCCGCTCTTTCCCATCGTCCGCGCCCCCTTTTGCCGCTGTCGCCCCCGCGCTTTCCTTTTGGCCGCCCATCCGCTATGCGCCGCGCTTCACGAAATCCGTATCCGTTCCCAGAGGTTTGTTTGGCAAAAGAAGAACTGCTCGAAATGCGCGGCCAGGTTGTGGAGCTTCTCCCCAACGCCATGTTCCGCGTGAAGCTTGAAAATGATCACGAAGTCCTCGGCCACACCGCCGGCAAGATGCGCAAGAACCGCATCCGCGTGCTGGTGGGGGATGAGGTGCTGGTTGAGATGACCCCCTATGATCTCACCAAGGGGCGGATCACGTACCGCTTCAAGTAAAGCGGTGTTGCGGGTCGTTCTGCTGAGACCGGCTTCTCGACTTTGCTCGAAGCAAACGGGGTCGGTGAGGTTTGATATTCTCCCATCCGTTCGTTTCGAGCGCAGTCGAGAAACGCTGAGATACCGTTGACCCCTTCATCCGTCCCCTCCCTCGTCCTCGCGTCCAGCTCGCCGCGCCGCCTCTCGTTGCTCGCGCAGATCGGCGTCGTGCCCGCTCGCATCGCCGCGCCCGATATCGACGAGGATGCCCGCGCTGGCGAGTTGCCCCGCGATTATGTGCTGCGCATCGCCACCGAAAAGGCGCTGGCGGTGCCGCGTGCCCCGGGCGAGGTCGTGCTGGCGGGCGATACCACCGTCGCGGTCGGCCGCCGGATCCTCGCCAAGCCCGCCGACGAGGCCGATTTGCGGCGGATGCTCGGGCTGCTCTCCGGGCGGCGGCACCATTGCTTCTCCGCCATCTGCGTGATCGGCGACGATGCCCGGCCCCGCACCCGGATCAGCGACACCATCGTCACCTTCAAACGGCTGAGCGCGGCGGAAGTCGATGCCTATGTCGCCAGTGGCGAGGGGATGGGCAAGGCCGGCGGCTATGCGATCCAGGGCCGCGCCGAAGGGTTCGTTCGGTTCCTGTCGGGCAGCTATTCGGGCGTTGTCGGTCTGCCGCTGTTCGAAACCCGCGCGCTGCTGGAAGGTGCCGGGGTGCCCATTGGCTGAGTGGCTCTACGAAGCCGGGATCGGTGAGGCGCGGGCGGCGCTGGTGGATGGCGGCACGATCCTGAAGGCGCGGATCGCGCTCGAGGGCACGCTGGCGGTCGGCACCGTCGCCGAGGCGCGGCTGGTCGAGGCACTGGGCGGCGGGCAGGGTCGGGTGACTCTGCTCGACGGCAGCGGTGATGCGTTGCTCGCGGCAGTGCCCCGAGGGTTGAGCATTGGCCGCACATTGCTGGTGACGATCGTGCGGGAACCGATCCCCGAAACCGGCCGCGCCAAGATCGCCAAGGCGGTGCTCGCGGCGGAAGGGGCAGGGCCAGCGCGCGGCCCCGATCTGCTCGAACGGCTCCACGAAACCGGGCTGCCGGTCCGCGAATGCCGCGCCCATGAAGCGGATATGCTGGAAGCGGCGGGCTGGTCCGAAGTGCTTGACGAGGCGGTGACGGGGGAGATCGCCTTTGCCGCCGGCGTGCTGCGGATGAGCCCAACGCCCGCGATGACGTTGTTCGATGTCGATGGCTCCGGGCCGCTGGACGCGCTGGCCGTCGCAGCGGCAACCGCAGTGGGTCAGGCGATTATTCGGCACGGCATTGGCGGGTCGATCGGCGTCGATTTTCCCAGCGTCCAGGGCAAGGGGCCGCGCCGGGCGGTGGCGGCGGCAATTGATGCGGCGCTCGAACCGCCCTTCGAACGCACCGCGCTCAACGGCTTCGGTTTCCTCCAGATCGTGCGCCCCCGGCCCCGCGCCTCGCTCCCCGAACTGCTCCGCGCCGATCCGGTCGGGACCGCCGCCCGCGCTGCGCTCCGCCAGATCGAACGCACCCCGCCCGGCGCGTCCCGCCGTCACACGCTGCCCGCCGCCGTCAAGGCGCGGATCGAGGCACGGCCTGACTGGCTCGCCGAGCTCACCCGCCGCACTGGCGGCGCAATCGTTCTGGAGGACTGACCGATGGCCACATCCGGCACCTGCCCGATCTGCGGCAAGCCAACCGTCACCGCGCACAAGCCCTTTTGCAGCCGCGGCTGCGTCGACCGCGATCTGCTGCAATGGCTGGGGGAGGGCTATCGTCTGCCCGCTGGCCCCGCCACCGACGAGGAAGCCTCAAAGGACGACGCGGCTGGGCTGGGAACTGGGCTGGACAGCGCGGATAACGATGACTAAGAGGCCGCCTTCCCGGTAATCATCGGGCCGGTTGCCCGGGTAGCTCAGTTGGTAGAGCATGCGACTGAAAATCGCAGTGTCGGCGGTTCGATCCCGTCCCCGGGCACCATTTATATGTGCCCTTACAGCCAGGCGCGCATCGCCGCGTTGACGGCTTCGGGCGCTTCCCACGGCACGAAATGCCCGGCGTCCACCTTCACCAGCGTTATTTGCGGTACCAGGTCGCTCAGCCCGATCAGCTGACTCGGCTTCAACGCGGTATCGGCGATGCCCCAGATCACCAGCACTGGCATGGCGAGCGGTGGGAAGGGCTTGTCGAGAAAAGCGGGGCGTGGCGGTTCCTCGTCCATCTCGGGCACGATGATCGGGCTGGCGCGGTACCAATTGTACATCGCGGTCAGCGCGCCGGGTTGCGACCATTGATCGAGGTAAAAGGGTCGTTCTGCGGCGAGCTTTTCCTGATCGGCTTGGCCGACAAAGGTCTTGGCGAAATAGGCCTCGACGCCGATTTCGGCGATATGCGCTTCGAGCGCGGGGTTGCGAAAGGCGCGGATATACTGGCTGGCGGCGCGCTGATCGGGATCGTCGAACATCGTGCGTTGGAAGATCAGCGGGTGCGGCGCGTTGATGATGATCAGCCGTTCGACCCGGTCGGGCCGGTTCAGCGCGGCCATCCACGCCACCACCCCGCCCCAATCGTGGCCGACCAGCGTAAAGCGATCCACGCCGTAATGATCCGCCAGCGCGATCAGGTCGCCGAGCAGCTTGGCCGGCGCATAGTCGCTTACCTCGGGCGGCTTGGACGACCGCGCAAAGCCGCGCTGGTCAGGTGCGATCACGAAATGCGTCTTGGCGAGTTCCGGGATCTGGTGTCGCCAGGTGCGGTGCGATTCGGGCCAGCCATGAAGCAGAATAATTGCGGGCTTGGCCGGATCGCCCTCGACCGCGACGTCGAGCTCGACGCCGGTGGTCAGGGCAATACGCTGGAGGGAGAAGGGCGGGATCATGGATAACTCACCGTCTTGGGCACTGCCGGGATGGGGATGAACTCCACATCATCGCCCGGCACTTTGGGGAAATTGCCCGCGGTCCAGTCGGCCTTGGCCTGGTTGATCCGGTCTCTGCTCGAGCTGACGAAGTTCCACCAGACATGGCGCGGGGTGGTGAACGCCTCGCCACCGCAGAGCATCACCCGCCCGCCGCTTGCCGATCGCAATGTGGCGGTGGTGCCGGGGCGCAGCACATAAAGCGCCATCGGCTCGAGGGGCATCCCGTCGAGCGTCGCGTCACCGATCGCCACATACAGCGCGCGCTCGTCGGCACTGGCGTCGATCGGTACGCTGCCGCCGGCATCGAGCACGATATCGGCATAGATGGTCTGAGCATAGGTCGTGGTCGGCGCAGTCTGGCCCCATAAACTGCCCATGATGATCCGTGCGCGGGCGCCGGGCGTCTCGACCACCGGCAATTCGGCCTTGGCGACATGCTCGAACGCCGGATCGCGTTCTTCATCGGCTTCGGGCAGCGCAAGCCAGGTCTGGATACCCGACAATTCAGGCCCTACTGCGCGCTCGCTAGCGGGGGAGCGTTCCGAATGCGCGATGCCGTGCCCGGCGGTCATCAGGTTCACCGCACCCGGCTCGATCGTCGCGACGCTGCCGATTGAATCGCGGTGGTCGATTGCCCCGGCGAACAGATAGGTGACGGTCGCCAGGTTGATATGCGGGTGCGGGCGCACATCAATGCCGGTGCCGATATCGAGATGCGCTGGTCCCATCTGGTCGAAGAAGATGAACGGCCCCACCATTGTTCGCGGTCGCGACGGCAGCGTGCGGTGGACCTTGAAGCCGCCCAGATCATGGCTGACCGGTAGGATGGTCTGGAGAATCAGCTCATCGGTCATCGCGCGCGCTCCAGCAGGGCTTCGAGCAAGTCGACGATATCCTCAGGAAAAATCTTTTCGGGCCAGTCAGACAGCTCGGCGCGGGTGAACCAGCGCCAGCCTGCCATCACGCGCCGTTCAAGTTCGGTATGGCCGTGGATGGCGATCTCGGTCGTGGCGGTGCGGATCAGGAAATAGCGTTCATCGGCGTCGACCGGGTCGCCCTCCAGCGTAATGAATTGCACTTGCCGCCGCGCGACCTGCGGGCCGGGATCAAGATCGAAGCCGGTTTCCTCGATCAGCTCGCGCCGTGCCGCTGCCTCATAGCTTTCGCCGGGATCGCAGCCACCGCCCGCGGTAGCCCAAAAGGGCGGGCGATCATCGGCGGCGAAACGGAACATCAGCAGCCGATCCTGCGGATCGAGCAGCAACAACCGCGCCGCCGGGCGGGGCAGGCGCGTCGTCACGCGTCTTCCGGTGCCCGGGCCTTGATCGCGAGCGCATGGACGGTGCCGTCCATCAGATCGCCGAGCGCCTGGTTGACGAGCCGCTGCCGCCCGACACGCGACTGGCCGATAAAGGCCGCGCTTTCGATCACCACGGTGAAATGCGATTCGCCCGATCCATCATCGCCCATATGCCCTGAATGTTGGGCGCTATCGTTGATCACCTCGAGCAATGTGGGCTCGAGCGCGATGGCAAGGCGGCGGGCGATTTCGCTGGCAACAGGGCCGGTAGCAGTCTGGTTCATGCGTCCTATATAAGCGGTTTTCGGGTTTCGGGGAGCCACGTGTCGCACGACGGTGAAAACAATGGCAGGGACGGCAAAGGTCGCCCGCAGCCGCGCTTTCACGGGCGGGTCGAGGGCAGCGGCGTGCCGTGCATGGAACCGGGCTGTGAGGCTGCCGGTGAATTCCGTGCACCCCCAGCCGAAGGGGCCTCGTTCCGCGATCAGCCTGCACCCTATCGCTGGTTCTGCCTCGAGCATGTCCGTGCCTTCAACGCGCGCTACAATTTCTTTGCGGGAATGAGTGTCGACGAGATCAATGCGGCCCAGCGCCCTTATGCCGGATGGGAGCGCGAGACGCGGGCCTTTGCCACCGGCGGCGCAGATCGACCGCCGCCCTGGGCCGATTTTGCCGATCCGCTCGATGCGATTGGCGCACGGTTCCGCGCACGGGCGGCAACTGAACGCAAGGATGGTCGGCCCTTGTCGGAGGGGGACCGGCGCGCGCTCAAGGTGCTGGGGCTAGCTACCGATATCGATCGGCGGGCGCTGCGCGAACGCTATGCCGAACTCGTGCGGCGCTATCATCCTGATCGTAACGGCGGCGATCGCAGCTTTGAACGACAGTTGCAGGATGTGATTGCCGCGTATCAGCAACTTAAGGGCGCTGCCGCCTTTGCCTAAGGTGACGCAACGCCTAGCCGACCCCGACCCTCAGTAATTGCGACAGAATCTCGGCTTGTTGCTGCGCATCCCGCAACCGCGATCGGTCTGTGCGCGAATGCCGCCGCAGCTGTTATGCACGCTGCATTGCGAGCTTAGGCCCGGCGTCACCTGATCGCAGCGACCGGCAAGCTGGCTGGCCGCGGCAAAACCGATCTCACTTACACAACTGCGCGCCTCATGGCTTGGGCGGGGATGCCCGTCATGATGCTGCCCATAATCTTTGCCGATCCGTTGGCCATGATGGCCATGTCCGCGCTTTTGGACCCATTTGACGGCATGCTTGGGCGCGTAAGGGCGGGGGTGAGGCTTAATCCACGGCTTGGCAGGGAACGAACTGCCGTCGAGATAGCGGTAATAGGCATTCGCCACACAGCCAACATCTTCACACGCATTGCGCTCGCCAATAAAGGCATGCTGCTGCGCGATCAACACGTTGACCCGTTCAGGCGACGCCGTGCGCCGCGCCGCTTCCCATTGCAATGCCAATCGGCGGTGAAGCAGACCGAGCTGATCATTGTCGCACACCAGCCATTGTGCGCGACGTAACTCTCCCGAACAGGCATAATCGAGCGACAACCACGATGCTGGTGTATCGTACATGTCGTAAATGTCGCCATTGTCGCGTCGATCGCGCGAGATAGCGGCCTTTCGAGCACGGCGATCTTCCTCGCGTGCGAGCCGTTCTTCATAGGCACGGCGTTCATTATAAACGCGGCGGTCATATTCGGCCTGCGTTTCGCGACGTTGATAGGGAGATCGGTTGCTCCCCCAATCACAGGAGCCAAGGCCGACCAACAACCCGGTCAGCACAATCAGGAGAATCAGTCTTCTGATCATGACATTCTCCGATTCGCCTATTTGGCGGCATGACGTCACTTTCTCACGGAAGCAGCCCTTATCAAAGATTAAATGATCGATCCAGCGAGCAACCTGACTACAAACCTGTTGAACATCATCAGCACGCGCACGAGAATTGTTAGTTTAGAATAACATAGCATCCTTCCCGCCTTGATGAAAAAATTGACGTCAGCGCTTATCTCTCGCGACGGCATCAAGCTGTGCCGCGACGATAGCCCATCCGTCTCCAAACCCCATGGCGGCATGTTCGTGCATCGATGCTTCGTCCCAATGACGGGCGATGCCGGTAAAGCGCGTCTTCCCATCCTCATCGTTAAAGGTCATGATGCCCACCATGAAGGGGGTCTGCGGCACCCAGCCAGCGGTAAAGGCATTGGTACAGACCACACGCTCGCCCGGCACGACCTCGAGGAACACCCCTTCCATCGCTGATTCCTCGCCGTTCGGGCCGCGCATGATCATTGCCGATCGGCCGCCGGCGCGCATGTCATTCTCGATCACTTCGGTGCTCCAGGGGTTGGGACACCACCACTCGACAAGGCGATCGATCCATGCCCGCCAAACCAGGTCGCGGGTACGTCCACCATGCGCTTGACGCTCAGTTCAAACCAGGGCTGGGAGGCGGTCTCTGCTGACATTGATCTGCTCCTTGGTTCAATTGCGGTCTGGCTGAACGCTTCGTCACGCTGTTTCCGCTATCGTCAATGGTCGGTTCGGCTTGACGCGGACGCATTCCGTTTCCACTGGGTTTACACGAAGCGTCGTCTCATTATCGGCTCGCCGGGAGAGACCGGGCTTTGATCTGCCCTGACCGATTGGTACCGAGAGCCCCATGACCGATATTCCCAATACCCAGCCCGATAGCCGCGCCACGACAATCATGGACGCTCCTGATAAGGTGGTGAAGGTCCGCGAGATGTTCGGCATCGATTCGGACATGGAAGTGCCGGCATTCAGCGAAGCCGATGAGCGCGTGCCCGATCTCGACCCGGCCTATGTCTTCGATGCCGATACCACGCTCGCGATCTGCGCGGGCTTTGCGCATAACCGCCGGGTGATGGTGCAGGGCTATCACGGCACCGGCAAATCGACGCATATCGAACAGGTCGCCGCGCGGCTGAAATGGCCGTGCATCCGGATCAACCTCGACGCGCATATCAGCCGCATTGATCTCGTCGGGCGCGATGCGATCGTCCTGAAGGACGGCCAGCAGATCACCGAATTTCGCGAAGGCCTGTTGCCCTGGGCGCTGCAGACGCCGACCGCGCTTGTGTTCGACGAATATGATGCCGGGCGCCCAGACGTCATGTTCGTCATCCAGCGCGTGCTCGAAACCGAGGGCAAGCTGACCTTGCTCGATCAGAACCGCGTGATCCGCCCCAACCCTTATTTCCGCCTGTTCGCGACGGCCAACACGGTCGGGCTGGGCGATACCAGCGGGCTGTATCATGGCACCCAGCAGATCAACCAGGGGCAGATGGACCGCTGGAACATCGTCGTCACGCTCAACTATCTGCCCGCCGCGGTCGAGGCGCAGATCGTGCTCGCCAAATCGGGCGAGTATGACAAGCCGCACGGCAAGCAGGTGGTCGACAACATGGTCCGCGTGGCCGATCTGACGCGCAAGGGCTTCATCAACGGTGATATCTCGACCGTCATGAGCCCGCGTACCGTGATCACCTGGGCGCAGAACGCGCTGATCTTTGGCGATGTCGGGTTTGCGTTCCGCTTGAGCTTCCTCAACAAGTGCGATGAAGCTGAACGGGCGCTGGTCGCGGAATATTATCAGCGCGTCTTCGGTAAGGATTTGCCCGAAAGTGTCGTCGGAAAGCCATGACGCGCTAGAGCGATATTTGAACCGATCGCAGTGGTGGCGACAAAGACATGATAAACTGTTCTTTTATTAGGATAAAAAACCTTTTTGAGTAACGGCGGAGTCATGACGGGACCATAATGATCTGGTGCTGCGCATTCCCATGCGGGGTTAATGCGCAGCGCGAAAGGAGTACCCTCATGAAAACCTACCGCAAACTGCTCACATCGGCAGTTCTTCTCGCCGTTGCAGGCCTTACCCCGGGTGCTGCGATGGCACAGTCGTCGGCATCGGCGCAGTCATTCTCGTTCAGCTCAGGCAGTGCCCAAACCGTGGCTGTATCAACCAGCGCGTCCGGTGGCGGCCGCGCGTTTGCCTCTGCCTCCACCAAGAGCCTCTCGGTGTCGCTGAATCAGCCGGGTACCGTCGTTCTCAGCACTGCGCAGCCTGCGCCAACCTTTTGGGACCGTTTTGCCCTGCTGATCGACTATTATCTGTTTGGTGTCATTCGATAACACCCGATTGCCCGCCCGTTGATCAGTGATTGCGGGCGGGCTTTCATTGCTTGACCAGCCATCGCGCATAGATCCCGCTCCTAACTTTCCGTGGCACTTGTGTTGCCGCCTTGAACGATCACTCATGCTGGCAAGACTATGGATCACTACCATGGCCGCAGTATCGTGCCTGACGCTGTCCAGCGACGGCTACAAATTTTCTAATGGTATTCAGCATCGCGAAATGGCGCCGTCATAACGATCCCGGCGGTGCGCGCCTGTGGATGAGATTGCTCGTCGGGTGATAAAGCGCCAATGCACCGATTGATTGGGGTAGACGCACTGATCTATGGCCGGACGATGGCTGTAGATGATCGTGCATGTGGCGCGTTCCGAAGTAAGGTTGAGTGTAAATGGCTTCTGAAACTCCGCTCGATCGTTTCAAAACCGTCCTTGGCGGTGCAGCCCGCGTGCTGGCTGATGAGGCGGAGGTTGAGCTCGCCTATACGGCCGACGCGCCTACCCAGTCGGGCAAGCACATCAAGGTCCCGATGCCCGCACGTAATCTGCCCGCGGCCCAGGTTGCCGAAGCGCGTGGCTTTGCCGACGGCTTTGCGCTGCGGCTGAAGCATCATAATGCTGCGCTGCACCTGAAAGGTGCGCCCGTTGAAGCGGTGGCGCGCGCGGTGTTCGATGCGGTGGAGAGCGCACGGGTGGAAGCACTTGGCTCGCGCGGTTATCAGGGTATTAGCGACAATCTCGAAACCGCACTGGGTGTGCGGTTGCGTGCCGACCCGATCGTGCGTGCGCGCACGCGTGACGAAGTGCCGCTGTCCACCGCCGTTGCGCTGATGGTACGTGAGCGGCTGACCGGACTCGCCGCGCCGCAGGGCTGCGAAGACGGGCTGGCGATGGTCCGCGACTGGATCGAGGAGAAGGCGGGCGGCGATCTCGACGGGCTCGGCTTTGTCATCGATGATCAGGCGGCGTTTGCGCAACTGTCTATGAAGCTGCTTCAGGACCTTGATCTGGTCGAGGGTGATCTGCTGCCCGACGAAGCCGATGACGGCGGCAGCGACGACGAAGGTCAGGACGACCAGCAGCAGGACGAAGCCGACGAGGGCGAAGACGCTGGCAACCAGGGCGAAGGCCAGATCGAACAGCGGGGCGATAGCCGCGATGCCGACCAGGAAGAGGGCGAAGGCAGAGAGCAGCGCGAGGACTCGCCCGACGATGCCGATGGCGAGCCGGGTGACGAGGGCGATGATGGGATGATGCCCGTGCGGCCCAACCGGCCGATGGCCGATTTCGCGCCGCAGTTCGAGTATAAGGCATGGACTGGCCAGTTCGACGAAGTGATCGCGGCGACCGAGTTGTGCGATGCCGAGGAGCTCGCGCGGCTGCGCTCTTACCTCGATCAACAGCTCGTCCACCTGCAAAGCGCGGTCAGCAAGCTCGCCAACCGCCTGCAGCGCCGGCTGATGGCGCAGCAGAACCGCAGCTGGGATTTCGACCAAGACGAAGGGATGCTCGATGCGGCGCGGCTGGCGCGCGTCATCATCAACCCGATGCAGTCGCTCAGCTACAAGATTGAGCGTGAGACCGATTTCAAGGATACTGTCGTCACCTTGCTGATCGACAATTCGGGGTCGATGCGCGGCCGCCCCATTTCGATCGCGGCGATCAGCGCGGACATATTGGCGCGGACGCTCGAGCGGTGCGGGGTGAAGACCGAGATTCTTGGCTTTACCACCCGCGCCTGGAAGGGCGGCCAGAGCCGTGAAAACTGGCTGGCCGCAGGGCGACCGCCGCAGCCCGGCCGCTTGAACGATATTCGCCACATCGTCTACAAACAGGCAGACGAGCCGTGGCGACGCGCCAAGACAAACCTTGGCCTGATGATGCGCGAAGGGCTGCTGAAGGAAAATATCGATGGCGAGGCGCTGTTATGGGCGCACGCCCGGCTGATCGCGCGACCCGAGGATCGCAAGATCCTGATGGTGATTTCAGATGGTGCCCCGGTTGATGATTCGACGCTATCGGTCAATTCGGGCAGCTATCTGGAGCGGCATTTGCGTCAGGTGATCGGGTGGATCGAAGCGCGATCGCCCGTCGAGTTGTGCGCGATCGGCATAGGCCATGATGTGACTCGATATTATGCCCGTGCCGTGACGATCATGGATGCTGACCAGTTGGGCGGCACGATGATCGAGCAGCTGGCGGCATTGTTTGATACGAAATGATCGGGGGGTGACCCAGCGGATTGCGCTGCCGCCCGGCGGCTTTCGCGGCCCCGTCAAGCGATCGGTGACGATTGCCGGGCACCAGACCTCGATCAGCCTCGAACCTATATTCTGGTCGGCGCTCGAAGCGGCGGCGACGGGGCATGGCCTACCCCTTAATGCCTTGATTGCCCAAATAGATGTCCTGCGGATCAGCGCGGACGATCCCGCCAATCTTGCGAGCGCGATCAGAAGCTGGCTGCTCGCAGTGAATCTTTCTGTAAGTGAAAGTCAGTCGCAACAAGGTTGACGTTGCGAACGACTCTCAATAGAAAAGCCCTATCGCGAATCATTCGCAACTGGGGTTTCATGTTCATGCGTAAGTCGATCCTGCTCACCACGGCTGTCATGTTCTTGGCCGTGCCGGCTGATGCCCGTCCAAATGATGACGCCGATCTGGCGGCTGCGGCACAAAGCGGCACCGAGATTATCGTGACGGGCAAGGTCGAAGGCTATCGCACCGAGCAGACCAGCAGTGCCACCAAAACCAAGACGCTGCTACGCGATGTTCCCCAAGCAGTTACAGTGCTGACGCGCGAACAGATCGACGATCAGGCGATCCGTTCCGTGGCCGACCTGGTGCGCTATGTGCCCGGCGTTTCGGCTGGCCAAGGCGAGGGCAATCGAGATCAGATCACCTTGCGCGGCAATAACACCACGGCGGATTTCTTCGTCGATGGCCTGCGTGATGACGTCCAGTATTTTCGCAGCTTTTACAATGTCGACCGGGTCGAGGTACTGAAGGGGCCCAACGCGATGATCTTCGGGCGCGGCGGCGGTGGCGGTGTGGTCAACCGGGTCACCAAGAGCCCGATCATCGGCAGCAACAGCGCGACGGCTGATGTGACGGGCGACACGTTCGGCAGTTGGGCGGTAACAGGCGATCTGAATGTCGATCTGGGTAACGCGGCGTTCCGGCTCAATAGCTTTTACGAGGAACTCGATAACCACCGCGATTTTTTCGAAGGTGCCCGTTATGCCGTCAATCCGGTGATCGGAACCGAACTGGCTGGCGGTATCAAGCTGCAGCTTGGGTACGAACATGTGAGCGACAGCCGCGTTACCGATCGTGGCGTCCCGTCGCTGGCCGGGCGTCCGTTGACGGGGTTTCGTGACACTTTCTTCGGGGTGCCGGGTATTAATCGCACCCCGTTTGAAGCCAATGTCGTCCACGCCCGCGCCGAAGCGCCCCTCACCGATCGGCTGACGGTGAACGCACAACTGCTCTATGGCGATTACAACAAATCCTATGCCAATGCCTTTCCGGCAACCGCCGTCTCGGTCAATCCGATGACCGGTGCACGCACGCTGGGCGTCGAGGCCTATAATGACCTTACCCAACGCGAGAATTTTATCGCCCAGGGCAATGCCGAATGGCGCGCCTCGACCGGCGGGATCGACCATGTCGTGTTGTTTGGCGGTGAATATACCCGGCAGGATAGCGGCAATGAACGCCGCAACGGGTTCTTCAATCCGGCGGCTCCGCTGACCGCCGCCAATCGCCGCGCGACAGTGGCGCTGACCGATCCGTTTATCATCCCCCCGTTTGCGTTCATCGCCGGGCCAACTGGAAACGCTAACCGGCAGACGCGCAGCGAACTCAGCCAGGGTTCGGTTTATTTGCAGGATCAGATCAGCATTGGCGATCATGTCGATGTAATTGCCGGCATCCGCTATGATCGATTGGATCTTACCGTGATCGATGCAATCGCGGCGCGCACATTTCAGCGGAGCGATGATCTCTGGTCGCCGCGGTTCGGGCTGGTGCTCAAGCCGGTCAACAATGTGTCGGTCTATGGCAGCTATTCGCGATCCTACCTGCCGCAATCGGGCGATCAGTTCCTGTCGTTGACCGCAAGCGCCGCGGCGCTGGTTCCCGAGCGTTTCGACAATTACGAGCTGGGCGCGAAATGGGATGTGACGACGGCGCTTCAGGCGACCGTGGCGATCTATCAGCTCGATCGCAGCAACGCGCGCGCCACGGGCCCAACGCCGGGCACGATCGTGCTGACCGGCGAGCAGCGATCCAAGGGCGTAGAGCTTGGCTTGACCGGTAACGTGACCAAGCGGTGGCAGACCAGCCTCGGCTATGCCTATACCGACGCCGAGATCACCAGCACGACCGAAAGCGCACCGGCCGGGCGTCGGGTCGGGCAGGTCCCGCGCCACCAGTTTTCATTGTGGAATCGTTATCAGCTGCTCGATCGGCTGGGCGTTGGGGTCGGTGTCTATCACCAGGCCGATCAGTTCGCGACGATCAGCAACGCAGTGACATTGCCAGCCTATACCCGGCTTGATCTGGCGCTGTTCGCCAAGTTGACCGACCGGATCGACGCGCAAGTGAACATCGAGAATGTCACCAACACCACCTATTTCCCGGTCGCGCATAACGACGTGAACATCTCGACCGGCGCCCCGACCAGCGCCCGCTTCACGCTGCGCGCGCGGTTCTGATGCGGCGTGAGCGTGACTGGGGCGGCGTTACCGCCCCAGCAGCACCCGCGCCTGCCCGGCGATCTGCGCGAGCATCGCGGCATTGGGGGCAGGCGCGCGGCGGGCGCGGTCGACAAGTGCCTTGAACTGCCCGACGCGGGCGGCATTGTCGGCAAGCCACGTCTCCACCAGTGCCTGCGGATCACCGGCAGCGTTGCGGCTGAGGAATTCGAGCCGCAACTGCTGGAAATCGCGCGCGAGCCCGGCGATCAGCAGCCGTTCCCACGGGTCGCTCGAGGTGATCCATGCCGCATTGGTCTGTGCCCAATCGAGCCCCAGCGCCTGGCCAAGCCGGGTAAAGGCGCGCGTCAGCACGGTTTCGTCGATGCCGAGCCGCTGGCCCAGATCGGCCAGCCCGATCGCGCCGTCGAGCTCGAACAGGCGCAGGACCTTGTAGATGAGCTTTGACGGCGCACCAAAGCCTTCCAGCCGCGTCACGATCCGCTGGCTCTGCGTCTGTGCTTCCTCGAGCAACAGCACCTTCGTTTGCTTGTCGAGTGCATTGAACCCCTTGGCGACCCGTTCGAGCACCGGGCCGGGGCTCGCGCCCGGGCGGCTGATGCGCAGCAGATCGGCCATTTGTGATCGCACGCCGATCGCCACTTCATCGAACAGGATGATCCGGGCAACCTCAGGCATGTCGGCGGCTTCGATCTCCGCCCACAGCGCGGGCAGCCCGAACAATTGCTCCACCACGACGAACATCGCCGCGATATCGGCCATTGCCGCGCCTTCTTCCTCGGCGAGCTCGAACGGGTGCAGCACACCGAGCCGGTTGATCAGCCGGTTGGCGAGCTTGGTCGCGACGATTTCACCGCGCAGCTGGTGGCCATCAATCGCTTCGGCGAATTTTTGGCGCATCGCCTTGGGGAAAGCGGCGCGCAGATCGGCGAGCAGCAGGGGGTCCAGTGCAAGCGGGCTCTTCTCGATCGCGTCCTGCAACGCGAGCTTGGCGGTGGCGAGCAGCACGGCGAGCTCCGGCCGGGTGAGCCCCTGACCCTCCTGCGCACGCCGCAGCAAATCCTCGTTACCGCTCAGTCCCTCGACCGCGCGGTCGAGCCTGCCGCCGCTTTCGAAAATCTCGATCAGGCGAACATAGCTGGCGAGCGATTGTGCGCCGTCATGTTCCATGATCGACAGCGCAAGCGTTTGCAGGCGGTTGTCTTCAAGCACGATGTTGGCGACATCATCGGTCATCGAGACGAGCAGTTTGTTGCGTTTGTCGAATGACAGCCGCCCCTCGATCATCTCGCGGTTGAGCGCGATCTTGATGTTCACCTCGTTATCCGAGCAATCGACCCCGGCCGAATTGTCGATGAAATCGGTGTTGATCCGCCCACCGCGTGCCGCAAAGGCGATCCGCGCCGCCTGCGTCACGCCCAGATTGGCACCCTCGCCGATCGCGGTCGCGCGAAGCTCTTCGGCATTCACGCGCAGCCGATCATTGGCGGGATCGCCGACTTGAATGTTGTTCTCTGCCGCCGCCTTCACATAGGTGCCAATGCCGCCGAACCAGATGAGATCGACCTGTGCCTTCAGGATCGCGGAGATCAGCGCCACCGGATCGAGTTCGTTCACGTCCTGCCCGATTAGTTCGCGCATCTGCTTCGACAGCTTGATCGACTTTTCGGTGCGCGAGAAGATGCCGCCCCCTTTGGAGATCAGCTTCGCATCATAATCGGCCCAGCTCGACCGCGGCAGCGCGAAAAGCCGTGCGCGCTCCGCCCAGCTTGTTGCCGGATCGGGATCGGGATCGATGAAGATGTGGCGGTGATCAAAGGCGGCGACCAGCTTGACGGCCTTTGACAGCAGCAGTCCGTTACCGAACACGTCGCCCGACATGTCGCCACAGCCCGCAATGCGGATGGGTTGGGTCTGCACATCGACGCCGCGTTCGGCGAAGTGGCGCTGCACCGATACCCAGGCACCCTTGGCGGTGATCGCCATTGCCTTATGGTCATAGCCCTGGCTGCCGCCCGAGGCGAAGGCATCGCCCAGCCAGAAGCCGCGTTCGAGCGCGATGGCATTGGCGACGTCCGAAAAGGTCGCCGTGCCCTTGTCAGCGGCAACGACGAAATAGGGATCCTCGCCGTCATGGATGGCGACCTGGGCGGGGTGTACGACCTTGCCGTCGACGATATTGTCGGTGACCGACAACAAGGTGCGGATGAAGATGCGGTAGCTTTCGGTGCCCTCTGCCAGCCAGGCATCGCGGTTCGAAACCGGGGGCAATTGCTTGGGGTAGAATCCGCCCTTGGCGCCTGTTGGCACGATCACGGCGTTCTTCACGCGCTGCGCCTTCATCAGCCCCAAAATCTCGGTGCGGAAATCATCGCGCCGGTCGGACCAGCGCAAGCCACCGCGGGCGACTGGACCGGCGCGCAGATGGATGCCCTCAACGCGCGGGCTGTACACCCAGATTTCACGCCATGGCACAGGCGCGGGCAGGCCGGGCACCAGTTTGCTGTCGAGCTTGAAAGCGAGCGCTTCGGCAGCAGCAGGAGAAAAAGCATTGGTGCGCAGCGTGGCGGCGATAACGCCGTTGATCGCGCGCAGAATGCGGTCGTCATCGATCGCCGATACGGCTTCTAGTCCCGTTTCAATCGCCGCGATGGCAGCGTCGGTGCTGGCCTTCGATTTGGCGTTATGCGCCGCCTCGAACCGGGCGATCAGCGCCTTGGCGACCGCAGGCGCACGCCGCAGCGCGTCGACGACGGTGATCAGGCCATAGGTCATCCCGGCCTGGCGCAGATAGCGGAACCAGGCGCGGAACAGCACGACGGCGGCAGGGGCTAGCCCAACATCGGCGATCAGCCGGTTGAACGCATCATTCTCGGCTTGGCCCTCGAGCACGGCCGCAATCGCCTGCTCGAGTACCGGCGTGTCCCCGGCGAGCGGGCTGCGTGTTGACCCTTCGCCTGTGGCAATCGCGAAATCATGGACAAAACCTTGGGCCTCATCCGTCAATGCGGTCGGCACTTCCTCTATCACCCGGAAGCCGAAATTCTCTAGCACCGGCACCGCATCGGATAGCGCCAAGGCGCCACCCAACCGGTAAATTTTCAGGCGCTGGCCGCTTGCTGCCTGATAGAGCCGCACCGATCGCGCACTGCCATCGGCCAAGGTAGCAAGCCGCTCGATATCATGCGCTGCCTCCACAGCGCTATTGACCGTCCGGTAGCTCTCCGGGAACGACGCCGCATGGCGCAGCGCAAGGCGTGCCGCCCGGGTCGGCTCGAGCCGCTCGCCAAGCGCCGCTTCAACCGCGGGTACCCAGCCGCGCACCATATGGCGCAACCGGCTGTTCAGCGGTTCGACCTGAGGCATATGGCCATCGCCGCGCAGATCGAAGGTGTAGCGGATCATCGCGATCACACCGTCTTCCAGTGCGATCGACCAGTTGAGCAGCGATCCGTTCGATGCTTCGGCCAGCATGTCGCCAATGGCGATCCGTCGTGCAGTCGACAGGTCGTCGCGCGGCAGCCAGACGAACGCGAACATGTGCCGCCCCAGCATGCTGCGGACCAGTACCATTTCAGCGCGCGGGCGATCCGCCAGCGACATCGCGGTCAGCGACAATTGCTCGAGCGATGCCTGGTCGAATGCCGTCACCAGATCATGCGGCAACGCGCCGAGCGCATGGTTCAGCGCTTTGCCGGTATGGCCGCGCGGATCGAAGCCCAGCTTTTTCTCCAGCATCGCCAGCCGCGCCCGCAGCACGGGCACTTCCTGCGGCGGGGCGCCTAGCGCCGCACTCGTCCACAAACCGGCATGGATCGACAGGCCCGTGATCTTCTTTCCGTCGCGCACCGGCACGATCACCAGATCAAGCGGCACGTGCCGGTGAACACTCGAAATCAGGTTCGATTTGACGACGAGTGGGGGCGCATTGCCCTCTTCAAACCATTTCAGCGCCAGCGCGCGGGAACTATCGGCAAGCAACGGCACCGGCTGTTCCTGGCGGGTAATGCCCAGCCGCTCGACAATCGTGCCGTCGCGCAGCCATCGCTCATAGCCGAGCAGCGTCATCTTGCGATCGGCGAACCAATCGAGCAGCGCCGCCCCTTCGCGGATTTCTTCCACCGTTGTGCGGGCAAGCAACGCCGCGTCATCGGCCATCCGCGCCTGCATCGCCAGCCAATCGGCCACTGCAGCACGGACATTGGCGAGCCCGCGTTCCAGATCACTCAGCAGGGCACGGCGGATGCGCGCATCAGCGCGTTCCATCTCGATATAGATCATCGATTCGGGCTGGCCGACGCCAACCCGGACCAGCGCACCGTCATTATCGCGCTCGACCGGCACAACGGGGTGGATGATGCGATCGATCGCAATATCGTGCGCGCTGATGGCGGCGGCGATCGAATCGACCAGGAACGGCATATCATCGTTGACGATCGCCAGCCGCATCTTGCGGTGCGCGGCATCGCCGGCGATCGTTTCAAGATCGAGACGGGGTGTGCCGGGGGGGCGCTGGCCGGCGGTGGCGGCCATGAAGCGCGCGGCTTCGGCCCGCTCGGCCTTACCGAACCCCTCCAACTCGCCCGGCAGGGCCCCCTCGACGAGCCTGACGGCGAGCGCATCAGACAGCGATTTCAGCGTGGCTTTGACCATGGCCCGCTATGCGCCGAGCCGCGCTTCATCTCAAGAGTGCGCGCGGACCACCGTGCGCGATCTCTCTCATCGCGTGCACCGCCGCTCTGGAATCAGCGGTTGCGTGCAGCCTTGCCGATCAGGGTAGCGGCGCCGGGGGCGGTGGCGGCAATGCTGCCGAAAATCTCGGTCGAACCGGTATCGCTCGCCCGCGCGATTAGCAGCACGAATTCCCCAGCCTCAAGGCCCGTTGCGAAATCGATCGTCGCCAGCGGCGCGTGCTTGGCAAAGGTCGCGCGGGCGGCCTCGATCGGATCGGGCTTTGCAGCCGGACGACGTAGCGCGCGCTCGGCCGCAACGATGCCCTTGATCCCGCCTTCAGCCATGTCGAGGAAATCGGCGAGTGCGCCGGTCGGCACATTGCAACGACGGGCATGCGCCAGGACCGATGCAAATTCGGTAATGCGTGTCTTGTCATAATCGGTGCCGAACACGAGCTTGATGATCGGCGTCATCGGCGCGCGGGCCTGTTCGGCAATGCCCGCCTTGGCCAGCAGGACGGTATAGCCCGCCGGATCGTTATTCGTCGCCATCGCGAAATCAAAGGCGCGGCCAAGCGCCCGATACAGCGCGGCCCGGCTGCGCGTGTCGGATGCGCGTGCGACGGCTGCAGTTTGTTGCGCCAGCATCAATTGGTCGGCCAGCGGGGTCGCCGTGCCTTGATCGCCATTATGGTCAAAAGCGGCAGCATGCTGATCATTGATATGGTCGGCAGGCGCATCGCCAAGTGCATCGTCCAGATCATCGCCAATGTCTGCGCTGGGGCCACTCGCCCAAGCAGGCGCGGTGACGGCGGTCCGTGTCGCGTTGCGGACCGACTCGGCCACTTCTGCGGTTAGCTTGGCCTGGGTCTGTTCGTCGACCAGCTCCTTCCAGTTGATCACGCCGTAAATGAAGTCGATTGTGTCGTCGTCGGACGAAAACGGCATCAGGATGCCGCGGTACATAGTGTTGTGCCCGCGCGTGCCGACAAACTCGGCTTCAAACCCGATGGGCGCCCGATTGGCGATGATTTGCAGGTAATGATCCGTCAGGCGGGAAAGCAGCGAACGACTCGGCACCTGATTGATATGGGTGACGCTCGAATCGAGCGCGCATTCGGCGCGGAGCGCGCTGCCCAGAAACTGGATCGCCGGATTATCGATGCCGCCCGTAAAATCGAGCAACACGCTGTGCGGCCCGAAATCGGCGATGTTTTCAGGATCGAGATCCTCAATCGATGGATAAGCCCGCCCGTTCAGCAGCGATACCCAGTGGTTATAGGCGCGCACATGCATGCGGCGCTCATCGGTACCGATATCCATCTGGGCATTGTCGTCCACGCGCAGATCAGCCTGGTCATGGTTGTCATGATCGGCGCGTTCGGTGCGGTCGTCTTCGAACCCGCGAAGCGTGTCCATGCGTTTATCCTTATTGGGCTGATGCCCGGTTTCACCCCTGTTCTGCCTGATTGTGGTAAATCTTGTGTAAAGCGGTGCACGATGGTTGGAGGGGCCGTCGGCACCAGCACCCGGGCTTGCGGACGACTTGCCAGCCCAGTGCCGCTCTGTTAGTGGCCGCCTCCTCGACGAGCCGCCTTCGCCCGTCGCACCAGGCGCCGCTTTAGCTCAGCTGGTAGAGCATCGCATTCGTAATGCGGGGGTCACAGGTTCGAGTCCTGTAAGCGGCACCAGCCCTTTCATAAGGCAATCTTAGACAGATAAGGCGGAAGTGCCTTTCGACTGGGTGGCCGTTTGGGTCCTGCTTGGGGCGTTTTGGGTAGGAAGATGGGCTCGGTCCACACTGCTCGTCGCCGATTCAGGCCGGGGCCGGGTCACCGCTCGCTTGAGAGCCCTCGGGTTTGGGCTTCCCAACAAGGTCTTGTCTTGGACCGATTGCTGACTGGCGGGTTTCAGCAGCAAAAGTCGGATAGCTGCCCCTCCTAAGGGCAACGCATCGTTGACCGCTTCCGACCCAGTTTTGGTCGGTCAGCGCAGAATTTCAGTATCCTGAAACCCGTCGTTCGCTGGGCAACCGCCTTTCGATATAAGCTGGCCCACAAGAAACTCGCGCCTTCTGATAATCGGTCCCGTACAGGAGGCACGCGAGCAGCATTACCGAGGGGCCTGATTTTGTTGAGACCCTAGCCGATTGCATCTCCTTGGGGAGAAAATGTTGGCGCACAAGCTAAGCGAATCGCGCATCTCAGCATATCGCGCTGGCGTTCAGATTTGGGACCTCATCATAATTGGTGATGCGACTCGGTCATGGGTCCGTTTACCCAAAATTAACGAGCAATTCCGATTCGTTGTGGGGGACGAGTAGTGCGGAAGCGCAATGCGGCTACAATCTTGTCAGCGCTCATCGCGTTACCGCTGCCGGCGATGGCAGGCGGTAGCGATAGTGCCTCTATTACCATAACCGGGACGATTGAGCGAAGTTGCTCAATTGCAATGGCCGTGTCGTCGCTCGAACTGGGTGATGTCCGGCTGGCAGGCACGATCGGCGCCAATGTGGCGTTCAACTGCAACAGCCCGTTCGTTGTTCACCTTATGTCGGACAGCGGTGCCTTGGTGCACAGCGGCGGGCGAGACGTAGCCGGTTTCGAAACGACCATTCCCTATACTGCATCGCTCAACGTCCCGTTCGATGGTGGTGGTGCGGGCGCTATCTATGCCTGCGCGAGCGCTGCGTTGCTAGCCGCGGCGAGCTGCGCATCGCTGGATTCGGCAACACATACTGCCATTCGCCAAACAGCGGAGCTATCGCTGCACTGGCTGGGTGAAGCCGCGAGACCGCGGCTGGCGGGCGCTTATCAAGATGTTATTCGGATTTCTGTCGAGTTCGCACCGTGATGGGGCGGCTCTGGCTGAAAGCGCATGCCGAAGGCGGCGTGCGATGCCCGGGGGCTAGTGCCATTGGCGTTGCCCCAAAACCGCCTCGACATGCCGGACCATCGTCCGGCTTGTCCAAACACCAAACAAAGGACGCAACATGAAGACTTTCATAAAGATTGTCGCGCTTAGCGCGACGATTGCCACGGCCATAGGCACCGCACACGCGCAGGATACCGCAAACAGTGTCGTAACCGCCAACGCAACGGTGCCCAATACCTGCTACATCCGCTCGATCGATGGAATTACCGGCACTGGGTCGCTGGTGAATGGCACTGCGGGCACAACGTCGAGCGCTACACTTAGCTATGCAAACGGGCTGGTGGATACGGCCACTGCGCTGAGCACCTCGAAGACCACTGCGCTCAACGTCAGTGCCTATTGCAATTATGCGCTGGCTCCCGTGAAATTGACTTCTGATAACAATGGTATGGTCAATACGGCGACCACACCAACCTCCGGCACCTTCAACAAGCGCGTCAATTATACCGCTTCGCTCTCCGGCTGGGGAACCGCGTCCAACGCAACGCTAACGACGACTGGTACCGCGACGAGCAACACTGCTGGGGCTGCACTGGTTGGGACCCCGGTCACCGCAGCCGAAGCGGTGAATACGACTAACGCTGTGTTGCAGATCGTGACCACCGGCAGCGGCACGACGCCGATGCTTGCAGGCACCTATTCGGACGTTCTGCGCGTGACTTTTGGACCGGCAAGCTGATTCAAAGCCACCAGGCTACGTGCCTGCTTGGCCTTGAGGACACTGGTTGCGGGCGGATTGGAACCCCGGCCCGCAGCCAGTGATCCAATTGCAGACCCCGGCGACCGATCATCTCCCCAATTTCTAAATGGGAAATGCCAATCATGCGCAGAGCGCTCATATTTCTTATGGCAGTGCTATTTTTGGGAATTGGCACCGCGTGGGCGATGTCGGTCTCGCCGGTCTTTCTTGAGCTCGAAGAAGGAACCAGATCCTCGGGGACGATTACCGTTACAAATCCGACAGAGAGCCGACTGCCAGTGACGATTAACATCGCCGCGATGTCGCTGGATCAGAATGGTCGTGCCGGTAAGCTGACGGCGGCGAACAACGACTTCGTAACCATCCCCGTCCAGGCATCGATTGCCCCCGGCGCGACGCAGAATTTCCGCGTTCAATATGTGGGGGCCGCCACCCTCTCAAGCAGCCGCCTGTTTCAATATTCGATCGATCAGTTGCCGATCCAGCCAGCGCCGGGTGCCGCCTCTCAGATCCAGATTGTCTATAGCGTTAGCGGCTTCATGGCTGTCGCGCCGATCGAGGGACGATCTGCGATGGCCGTGACAGGGACAGGGGTCACGACCGACCGCGCGGGCAAGCGCCATGCGACAGTGACGTTTGCCAACCGGGGGACGCGCCACGCGCTAATCAGCCGTGGTTCCCTGACGGTCCGCCAGGTTGGCCCTTCGGGCGAGACGGTGTGGCGGCAATCGCTAAATGCGGCGCGGATCGATAAGGAAGTCGGGCTCGGCATCGTACCGGCCAATGGGTCGCGCACCATAACGCTTCCCTACGACTTGCCGGCCGCTGGCGGCGCCATCAAGGCGGAATATGATAACGGCCGCCAAAAATAGGCTCAAGCTCGGTACGGCGCTGCTTGGCACGCCGATCGTCGCTGGGGGCGTTGTTGCGGGCTGGTTGGCATATCAGCCTGCGGCGACACACTATGCGGCAATGCCGGGGCCTCCGCAGGTGCCTTCAAAGACGACGGCGCAGTCCGAGCGCAAAGTGCCCCGGGTTCCGTTCCACAGCACATCGACCGAGAAACGCGACCCTAAGCCGATTGATCGGGCGATCAATCGTGCCATCGACAATCTTATCCAGCAGATCGACGATTTTCACCAATCGCCGGTGCCTGATCAGACGGCGCTGGCTGTTGAACCGGCAGCGGCGTCACCCAGGCCGTTAACCACTAGCCCTCCGCCCGCCCCAGCGGCGACCGCGACATCGGCGGCTGCACTAGATGGCGCTATGGTAGCTGCCGAGCTGCCATTGGCCATCGGAGCGTCACCAACACCCGAGATGCCGATGATCGACACTCAGTCGATCGGATCAGATCGGATGATCGATATCGGACCGATTGCCCAACGGATTGATCTGGGCCCGGTCGCGGCATCTAAAGAGCGGGCGTCATCAAGAGAAAGAAATAAGCCGCTCGATCTGCAAGATGATCAGGTGTTACCCAAAACCGTCGCCGACAGCGCTGATCAACGGTGGCGCAATGGACTGGCTGCCTCCGCATGGAAGGAGCCGGTCAACCGCGCCGACGATGCGGATGAGAATGCCGGCGTTGCGGCCACGGAAAATCGCCCCGCAAGTGTTACAGCCAGGCAACCCTTGCGCGCCGTGGTTCCGCCAGCGGCCAATGACAGCGCGCCGCCAGCCGATCGCTCGCCGGACGAGCAGTCGGGCAGGCCGCTGCCAATGGGATCAGCGGTGGCGATACAGGATCAGGCCGATCCAATCGATATCGCGATCCCCAATCCCGCTACAGCAATTCCGATAACTCCCAATCCTTCGCTCGCGCGGCTGATGGCGGCAACCACGGCATTGACTGAAAAGCTGTCGATGATCGACGGCCCCGTTGGGCACAACGCGGCATCGTCGCAGCCCCTTGAGCTTAGCGCTGATATGCGGCTGCCGAGCCCGGCCAATGATGTGGCGGCCGCGCCGTTACCGATAAAGCGCGTGCCGATCACCCCGAAGATTGCCCTTGGGACTGATCTAGATCAGCCGTTCGCAAAGCCGCTGGCGACGGGCGACGCTTCGCTTGTAAGTCCGGTCGCGCCGGCCGTCGCCGCGACCGGGGATCAAGCTGTAGCTTTGCCCGACAATTTCATCATCATTGATTTTGCCTCTAGCGACATCCGCCGCTCGCTGGCCGAGGCACGTGCCACACTCACTGCGCCGATGGTAACGCCCCCAGTTGCCAACACGTCATCACCAGCCGGCACGGAGCCTTCGTGGGTCCTTCCGGGTGCCGGGCTGGATCTGTCGCCTGGGTCAACGAACAAGCAAGCGCCTCAAGCAACCCCTAACCCAGGCGCTGCGCAGCCAGCACAGCGGACCAGCAGTCGAGCAAAGGCGATTTCGGCGGGCCCATCTCTAGGGATCGTAGCACCCTTGCCCGTCAAGCCGATTATCCGTTCGGCAATCGATGACGAGCTGCCACCTCAACCCGACGCGATCCCAATCTCGGTCGAACCGGCCGTCTTATTTCAGCGTTCGATCTCGGCTGCACGCACGGCATTGGGTGAACCGCCGCGCGGTTTGACGCCAGCCGCTGCATTATCTCCGCTAGGGGAGGGCAATCCCGGCATTTTGGCGCCAAAACCGATTTCGACTGATGAGTTTATCACGCCGCGCATCAATACCTATGGTCGCGAGGTCACGCTGGATTTCCCACTTGAGGTCAACGGCAAGATGTTGGGCGATCTCCCGTTGCGGATCGGTCTGGACGACACCCTATCGGTATCGCCAAGTGCGCTAGAGACCCTGCTCGACAACGTCGTCGATCCCGGCATCTTGCAGGCGATACGATCGCTCCCGACAACCAACGCAATGATTCGGCTCGATGATATCCGCGCAGCCGGCCTGGATATCCGCTTCGATGTTCCAGCGGCCAAGATCACCGCCCGCACCGCCATGCAGCCAGGAGACGCAACCGCGATCCGGCTTACCCCAGGCCGAGACCGCCCGGACAGTGGCAGCTTTACAGCCCCCGCCGGCGTTTCGGCGTTTCTGAACGTCGCAACAGGCGTAGGCTATGAGGCGGTCGGCCAAAATTCAGGTGTCGTTCTGCCGATTGTAACGGCGTCGGCGGGCGCACGGTTGGGCGGCGTAGTTCTGGAAAGCGATCTGACCTATGACATGACGACAAATCGGCGGTTTACGCGGGGCTTTAGCCGGTTGGTATTCGATCAGCCCGAGCATGACCGGCGCATTGTCGCAGGCGATATCTTCTCGAGCTCAAACGGGCTTCTCAGCGCGCCGTCGCTGCTGGGGATCGGCGTCGAGCGCCAGTCACGCCTGTTCGATCCGGCGCGTAACATACGCACCCAGAATTTCGAGAGCTTCGCGCTCAACAACCAGTCGCAGGTCGATGTTTTGATCAATGGCGTCACCGTGCGCCGCTTGAGCCTATCTCCCGGCAGTTACCGGCTGAGCGATTTTCCCTTCGTGGCGGGCGCTAACAATGTTCAGATCGTTGCGACCGATTCCTTTGGGCGACGCGACGTTGCCGATTTCAGCCGCTATTATGATTTTGCACTGCTGGGGCGCGGGCTGGATGAATTCAGCTTTGCCGTCGGGTTGCTCGCCAATCAGAACAGCCTGGGCCGTGATTATGATTTCAAGCGGCCAGTCGGCAATTTTTTCTACCGACGCGGGTTGACCGACACGTTCACGCTGGGCGGCGGGATGCAAGCTGATCGCGATACCCAGGCAGCCTCTTTTCAGGGTAATATGTCATCAAGCTTTGGCCGGTTGCTGGGCGAGGCATCCGCTAGCCGGAACAGCCAGCTCGGCTTTGGTTATTCTGGCCGCCTTACCTATCAATGGGGCGGATCCAATCGCACCGGCATCGGTTTTTCAGGCTTTGGCATTGCGATCGATTACACCAGCCGCAACTACACCAATGTTACGCCTGCCGCGGCGCAGCCAGCGACAAATGCGCTGCGGGCCTCCGCCACCAGCGCCTTTCGGTTGACTCCAACCAGTTATGTCACGGTTGGCGGCTCTTATGCCACACGACGCGACAATCGCCGCGACAGTTATGAAGGGTCAATTCGGCTCTCCCAAAGGCTCGACCGATCGACCTATCTAAGCGGAAGCGCTGGCTATGAGCGATCGGACGCCAATGGGCGCGGGGTATTTTTCTTAGTCGGGCTAACGCGCCGCTTCGGATCGCGCGGCTATGGCACTGCCGATTATGACAGCCGGACGCAGCGCGGCCGATTAACGTATAGCAATACAGGAAACGGCACTGCGGGCGACCTGAGTTTGGACGGTGCACTTGATGTTGGTGAGGCTGGTGTTTCGGGCAATGCCAATGTGTTGTTGCGCACCAGCCATGCTGATCTTGGGGTAAACCAGGGCACGGCCTTTGACATCGCCTCGCGTCGGGTGACCAGCGCGCGTACCAACGCCACCGTCGCCGCGTCATTCCTGTTCGCCGACGGCGCGGTTGCCATTGGCCGGCCGGTGACCGACTCGTTTGCGATCGTGCGTCCCCACAAGACTTTGGACGGGGCAACGCTGTTCGTTGATCGCCGCGATGCCAAATATGTTGCGCGCAGCGGAACCCTGGGACCAGCCGCGGTTACCGAGCTGGGATCTTATAGCGACCGAACGGTCACTGTCGACGTCCCAAATGCGCCCATCGCCTATGATCTGGGGGCCACGTCCTTCAGGCTGCGACCGCCCTACAAGGCAGGGTATCGGCTGACGGTGGGGTCAGAATACACGCTCACGGCCATGGGCTATCTAAAGGAGAATGGGACGCCAGTTGTGCTCGCATCGGGACGAGCGACGCTGACCGACGACCCCAAGGCCCCCGTGGTGGAGATTTTCACCGATCGTGCCGGACGGTTTGGCGCATCGGGCTTAAAGCCGGGGAAATATCGGATTAGCCTGGCAAGTACGCCGCCCCTAACGTTTGAAATGGTGATCCCCGCCAACACACAAGGGCTGGTTCGCGTAGGGGATCTTGAACCATTATGAACGACCGCCCCCTCTTTGTGCGCTTTCTCTCTCGCGTATGCGTCGTGCTTCTGATTGCGTTCGGTATTGCCCCGCAATCCGCCTTCGCGTGCGTTAACGTGACCACAGCAGGCCCGGGTACCCGTCCCTATGACGCGACCGCGACGACCGCCGTCTATAACGGGTTTCGCGTTTCCTTTACCGATGTCTGCCCAGGCGTGCCCGGCACCCGCAGCGTGTCGGTCTGGTTCGTCGATGACGTCGATACCGCGACTCCAACCGTCATCGGCAACGTGCCGTTCCGAATCCAAAGCAACAACGGCATCCGCTATTCCTTCGGCCCCGGCGAAATCGTGTCACAAACACTGGACAGGACATTTTCGGGCAGCGACTTCGTAAACTTCAACTTTTGGCTGTCGCCTGGGCGTGATGCAATGGCCGCGACGCGGCAGATCCATATGTATTGGCGCACTACCGATACCGCCGGGGCGCCGATCGAGGGCGAGCAGTTGGTGACGATCGGGCTGTCGATTGTTCCGGTTTTTTCGCTCACGTTGAGCGCTGGTGGAACTGGGGGATTGCTCGATTTCGGCAGTCTGTACGGTGGCGCGCAATTGACCACGAACGTTGATATTCGATCATCGAACGCCTTTTCCATTCGTGCGACGTCGCAATATTCGGGCGTCATGCGCCGCGTCACGACATGTGGTGAAACATTGGCGCAGACCGGCGATTCAGCCGAGATGGTTGGCTATTCGGCGACACTCAACGGGATCCCGATATCGATCACAACGGCATTTATCGATACCCGCGGTGATGGCGCGAGCGTTCGGTCACTCAATAACGTGCCTTTTGCTGTCAGGGTCGATCCCGCGCTTGATTCGTCCACGAAACGGGCCGGTACTTATTGCGACGTCATTACCTTGCGGATCGAGCCGTTCAATTGACCGGGTTAGCGCGCCCCCATCCGCAGCTGGACCCGCGACTGTTCGCGTTCGACGCCATCGCGTTCGATCACAAGAGTGGAGACGCGGGAGACCGCGTAATTTGCGTCGAGCAGCACCGCCTCGCCCGATCCATCGAGCACGACGCGCTGATCGGCAAACGTCGCCGTCGCACCCACCAGCGTACCCGGCGTATAATCCAGCATAATGACATAGCCGTCGCCGTTGCAGAATTCGCGCACGTTGCTGAGCTGGACATAGCCCGCACCGCTCTTGAACCCGCCCGTCGGGGCCAAATAGCAGATGCGGGGAACGGTCATGCCGAGCGTTATCGAGGCGTCACTCGCGAGCGTCGGGGAGGGCGCGATGATGGCAAACGCCGCAAATAAACGTGCAATAGGTTTCATGGAATATCTCGATCCCGTGGCAGGAGTTCGAGAATACGGGCTCGGCAATTACCAGCCGGTTAAAGGCAAGGGCTTGCCGGTCTTGCAACGCTCGACAGAATTGGCGCGCCTGTCTCTAATCGATACAATAGGCGCGGAGCCGATGGAACAATGCCTCACGACTATTGATGCCGATCTTGGCGTAAATCTGGCGGATGTGCGAGCGCGCGGTATCGACGGTGATATCAAGGTCAGCCGCGACCATCGCGGCTGTCCGGCCATCGAGCAGTTTCTGGACGAACCTTTCCTCGGCAACAGTCAGGCCGAACGCCTCCCGGATACCCGCATAGAGGGCGCTTGCCGCAGCGCGTTCGGTCACCAGCTCGATCCCCAGAACGAGGGTACCGCCAAGGTTGAGTTGTCGCCCCCGCATCACGATGCAGCAGTCTTGATGGTTCCGGTCGCGAAAGGTTGCGACACTCATGTTGCCATCGATTTCGTTGATGAACATCGCAAGGGTGAAATGCGCGGGTGGGTGCGTCGCGGCAAGCTTTCCGCGTCCGATCGAAAGGCCGAAATCGTTGAGCGCAATCGTATTGATCCGCTGGTCGCACCACAGAATGGTGCAATCATCGGCAAGCACCAATCGCGGGCGGCCCTCGCTCATTGCCCAGGCCGCCATGATTTGCGCAACGTCGACCTGCACTGGTCGTGGTGAGGCTGGAGCACTGCCAAGTGCAGCCGAGGCCAGCTTGCTCCCAACCGGACCATTGCGCGAATGGGCAGACCCGAAAGGAACTCTACCGCCGGATCGCTCCTCCCGTCCCGACATGCCTTGCTCAGCAACGAGTCTGGGAAGCTTGTTCGAAATGACGGTGCCTCATAACCAGAAATGGGAGTACCCCATATTTAGCACAGGAATTGCTCGAACAATACAGTCTTTCGTCACCCAACGTTGGTACGGGCATGAAATGGCCGATCCATGCAGCAGTGCAATCATCGACGAGTCCGAGGGAGTCATCTCTGGACTATAGATGACCGCCGGGGGCTGTTCCCGGAACCGGGCAACGCATAAACTGGGCCAGATGCAGAGTGGTTTTCACATTCAAACCAACTGAGTTTTGAGAAAATGCTATTACCGGATAGACCAGAAATGCCGTCCCCCGTCGAAACGCCGCAGCGTAAAGCCGGCCTGATCAAGGCCGAGCGAACCCGTAAATCGATCATCGACGCCGCGCGTATCGTCTTTTCGGAACGGCCCTATGACAGCGTTTCGGTCTCGCGGATCGTCGAACAGGCTGGCGTCGCAAACGGCACCTTTTATCTCTATTTTGAAAACAAAGAGGCCGTCTTACGGGATGTCACTGTCTCGATCGTGGCCGACTATGCTCAATTCATGAACGAGCGCATGAAATCTATCGATGATCCAATCGACCGGGTTTCGATCGCAACCCGATCAGTTTTGGAATTTGCAAGCGCGGACTCCGATCTTGGAAAAGTATTGGTTCAAGCCGCTATAAACCTCCCAGAAACTCGAGCGCGATATCAGCGGATGCTGCGCCTCGATCTTGAACAGGGTGTCGCCAAGGGGGTGTTCAAGGTCGTTGTGGACGACATTCTGCTCAATATTGTGACGGTGGGTAATGCAACCGTGCTCGATGCGGTACTGCGGGGCGCAAAAGATCCAGAGGTAATTGATCGCTATATTGAATATCTGCTGCGCTTGCTCGGCGTGCCCCATGACATCGCCACCCTTTATGTGTGAAGGGCGGTGACAAACCAGGCCACAGGACCGCCGGCGCAGTGCCGTCGGGGGCGGAGTAAAATCCGGCCAGTTGGTAAGCTGCTCCCTTTGCGGA
>NZ_NCGB01000017.1:0-48611 GCF_002278865.1 Sphingomonas sp. 28-62-11
CTATGATCTGCTCCTCGGTAAATCTGCTGCGCTTCATCGTCGTCCTCCTTCATGAAGGACTCTAGCTCAGACTGGCGGAGTTTCAGGGGAGCACGTCATGGCTTATCTCGCCGTCGATGATCCTTATCGCATCGGTCGGGATGACTGGATGCGGCTCGGGCTGGCGGCACGGCCTGGGCCAAAGGGGCTTGCCCCCTTTGCGGCGGGGTTTCTTGAAGGGTTCGAAGCGCGGCATTGCTATGATCGGTTCTGGGATGGGCAACGCGGGCATGATCAGACGGCGACGCGCATGATTTGTTCAGGGCGCGCCTTCATCATGGTCGGCGAGGCCGATAATCCGCACTTTACCAACGCAGAAACGGGCATCCTTTCGCAGTTCCGACACCAATATTTTCTGCTTGGGCTGATCGCCCATTTCCACAAGGCCGCCCTCCTGATCGTAAGGGATCGGCTCGCAACGGCCATGAGCCAATTGCAAAATTATTCCGCCACAACGGTAAAGCGCTTCAAGCGCGAAAGTCGGTTGTGCCACGTAAATTTTCTACGATTTACCCACCGATATTGGTTCCAAGAGGTTTCCAATCAGCGTCCGGCACAAGATCTGTTTAAGCTATGGACACACCATCTCGGCACTGAGCGGCTATTTGTCGACGTGCGCGAAGAAGTACTGGATATGATTAGCTATCTCGACAGCGACGGTTTGCGAAAGCAGGCCAACACGGTTGTTCGGCTGACGGTCGTTACTTTTTTTGGCTTGATTGGTACCTTGGTGACTGGTTTTCTGGGCATGAACCTGATCGATTTGACCCAGGTGTCGCTCGTTCAAAAATCGCTCTATTTCGTAGCTGCCCTCGTTCCAATGACTTTCTTCACTTTTTACATTGCCGCCAAATCGCAGCGCCTTGCCGAGTTTGTCGATACGATGTCCGACGAACGGCAACCGATCCGCGTCAAATGGCGAGCTTTCGTGCACGTTTGGGAACGAGGTCGATAGCCAAGCGATTTCGGCGGTCTGCCTCAGTCCAATTGACTTGAAATATTTGGTATTTCTAGCGCTGGCTTGAGAGATGCTGACCCGGGCAGTGCGTCGCTAACCCGTCACTGCTTTTCCCCGTTATGTGGGATAAAAACAGGGAATTTTCGAAAAATCGGGCGAGAAACAGGCATGACGAGATGCCAATCGCGGGAACTGCGCCGCAGTCGCGGGAGGCTAGATGATTTACGCTGCGCGACCATGGGAAGGTCATCCACCATGGATTAGTAATGTCGCTCGGCTTCTGCGGGCGGGATATCGCCGATAGGCTTGAGTAAACGCCGATGACTGGACACTTGGCCCCACTCTCGACAGCTGAACGAAATGGAGCTTTAAAAGGCCCATGATAAGAAAAAGTCCCTGGATTGCGCTGCTTCTCATCGCTGGCCGTGCCGAGGCCGAACCCACCAAGATCACGGTCAGGGTCATCAGCCAGGACGCCAAGTTTGTCGGCGACGCAATGGGCGGAGCACGCGTGATCCTCCGCGATGCCCGCAGCCGCAAGATTCTGGCGTCCGGCGTAACGGCGGGCGGCACCGGCGACACGCGCCTGATCATGGACTCCAGGGGCCGAAGTCCCATCCGGGCAACGCCGGAAGCAGCTTCGTTCACGACCACGATCGACATCGTCGAGCCGACTAAGGTCAAGCTCGAAGTCGAGGGACCGCTCAACCGGCCGGGGTCGATCATCCACGCGAGCGCCGAGCGTTGGATAATGCCGGGGCAAGCAACCGATCTTGGCAATGGCTGGATGATTGAACTGCCTGGATTGGCGATAACGCCCGACAGCACGCAGGAAGGTCAAACCCTTTCGATCAAGGCGAATGTCGAATTGATGTGCGGCTGTCCGATCACGCCCGGTGGACTCTGGGATGCGGCTGAATATCGGGTCGAGGCTTCGATCTGGCGGGGGCGGCGTAAGGTCAACGCTAGACCGCTTGCTTTCGTAACGTCGCCTGGTGGTTTCTCGGTCAAGATGCCCGCTCCCGGCCCCGGACGCTACCGACTTGTGGTATTTGCCCAGAACGCAAAGACTGGGAACTCAGGCTATCATCAATCGACAATCAGCGTTCGTTGATTGTCGCTCTCGCTGTCCCGTCACGGGAGAGGCTCGCTCGTTACGCCCTTTGGCCCAATTTCATACAGATAAGCCTTTGATCATTCGGCTTTCACGGCGATACCTTCGACGAAGGGCAAATAAGCGGCGAACGGAAAGCTGGGTTCGATCTGCTGCGGTACCGACCCGATGACGAAACCCGCCGCTCGCATCAACCCAACGGTATCGCGGTTCAGATTGCAGCCAACCCCCACCACGCGTTGGATGGGATTGAGCCGATCTTGCCATTTGCGCCGCTCGGGATCCTCGCTCGCTACATGTTCGAAGAAGCGCAATGTCCCACCGGGGCGAAGAACACGCCAGATTTCGGCTAGGACACGGACTGGATCGGAAACGCTGCACAGCGTCAGGCTGGACACAACGCAATCGAAAGTCTGATCCTCAAATGGCAGATCTTCACCGGCAAGAGCATCGATGGTGATCGACCAGTTCAGTCTGTCGATCATTTCTGCGGCACGTTTGTTCATACCGGTGGAAGGTTCCACCACCGACAACGACCGAACCAGATCCCGATTATAGAATGGCAGTGTCGCCCCTGTGCCGAAACCAATCTCAAGCACGTCGCCCTCTACACTTTCGACCAAGCGCTTTCGACGAGCGCGAATCTGCGGCGTGTCGAGTGAGCGGTCCAAGAACCAAGGAAAGATGGTCTCCGAATAAAGTTTCATAGCGCCACCATCTTCCGCCCTCGGAGGATTCGACGCAACCCGTGACCCAAGGTTGTAGCGAACAGCGGTAGCAGCCATCCACCGGCACTCCTGGGACTGCTGCCAACCCGGTCTCCGTCATTCCCGTGCTCAGAAGCTGATCCCGAATGCTGCCGGTCGTTCACCAACACTTCCATGCGCGGAACTGCTGCCGCGGAATTTCGCCGACGAAAACTTGCCGAAATCTGTTCCACCACATCCGCACGGTCTCATGGCAGACGTTGATACCGCGAAAACAGCCTGTCCTCGACATGTCGCAGAGAGAGTGCAACGCGGACATCCATCATCACCACAAGCCGGATTTCCTTGGGCGACGAGTTGAAACAACGAAAAGGCGAGGCGAGTTTTGCTCTGGATTTGCAGCTCATTCGCGTCCGCTATTAGCTGCCCCGTTTGTCCGACACGAGCGTGGTGGGTGCCGGTGTCGACCGATCTGTGGATGACCCGACAGGCGGTCGGACTGTGAAATGCCCCATAGGCAATGCCTGACCACTGCGTTATTCCGGACGCGTACCATCATTGCCACGGTGGAACGATCCTTGGGGGGAGGGGAATAATGGCTGACCGCAAGAAGCGGCGCACACCGACGAAGAAGGGCATCAGTGCCAGCCTGATCGATGAGGTGCTCGGCGAGCTATACGCCTCGATCAAGAAGGAAAAAGGCGGCCACCTTCCCGATTACATCCCCGAGCTCGCCAAGGCGGATCCTAACCAGTTCGGCATCGTGATCGCGACCGTCGATGGCTCGATCTACGCGGTCGGCGATTCGGATGTGCCCTTCACGATCCAGTCGATTTCAAAGCCGTTCGCCTTCGGGCTGGCGCTTGAAGACCACGGCATGGACGAGGTGCTGCGCCGGGTCGGTGTCGAACCGAGCGGGGACGCCTTCAACTCGATCGTGTTCGATCAGCGCGCCAATCGCCCGTTCAACCCGATGGTCAATGCAGGCGCAATCGTAACCTCCAGCCTCGTCACCGGCCCGTCGCTGGCGCCACGCGTGCAGCGGGTGCGCGATATGTTCGAACGCTATATCGGCCACCCGGTCGACGTGGACGAAGCGGTGTTCGCTTCCGAAAAAGCGACGGGCCATCGCAATCGCGCGATTGCCCATCTTGAGCTGAACTTCGGCATGCTCGTTGAGCCGATCGACGAGCATCTCGACCTGTATTTCCAGCAATGTTCGATGCTCGTCACCGCCCGCGATCTGGCGCGCATGGCGGCGACGCTCGCCAATGGCGGCCTCAACCCGGCCACCGGCGTGCAGGCGATTGATCCGGCCTATGTGAAGAACGTCATCTCGGTGATGAACTTCTGCGGGATGTATGATTATTCGGGCGAATGGGGATATCGCATCGGTCTGCCGGCCAAGAGCGGCGTTGCCGGCGGTGTCATCGCGGTGCTGCCCGGGGTGATGGGCATTGGCGTTTTCTCACCACCGCTTGACGAACGCGGCAATTCCTATCGCGGCATCAAGGTGTGCGAAACGCTGTCGCAACGGTTCGGGCTCAACATGTTCGATGTTGCCGAAGGGGCGATTTCGTCGATCCGCCGCAGCTATGATGCAGCCACGGTCAGCTCGAAGCGGACCCGGTCGCAGACCGAGCGCGCGGCACTTGATCGTCACGGCGCGGCCATCAAGGTTGTTGAGCTACGGGGGCGGATTCACTTTGCCGCGATCGAGCAGATCAGTCGGCTGTCTGCGGCGCTGCCCGACAGCGTTTCCCATCTGATCCTTGATCTGTCGCGATCAGACATGGTCGAGCCCCAGGCAGCACTGCTGATCGTCCAGCTGATGGCCGGGCAGGCCAAGGCCGGTCGGATCGTGCGGCTGGCCATGTGGCGCGATTCCGCCTGTGGCGAGGAGATGGCGCGCGCCGGTGTTGATTTCGCGACGGTATTTGCCGATGCCGATGAGGCACTCGAATGGGCCGAAAATGATGTGCTCGCCAAGGCGGATGCGCAATCCGATGGTGAGCCACGGGCGAAGCTTGCCGAGATGAACCTCTTGCGCGGGCTCGAGGATAGCCTCCTCGATGCGCTAGCAACGGCGCTGGAGAAGCATGAACTGCCCGCCGGTAGCCATATCGTGCGGGAAGGCGAACCGGCGAGCGATCTCTATTTCCTTGCGCGCGGCACCGTGACGGTCAGCCTGAACACGGGCGACGGCCACCGGGTGCGCCTGACGACGCTCGATCCCGGCGTCGCCTTTGGCGAAATGGCGCTGGTCGACGGCGCACCGCGCTCGGCAGACATCATCGCCGACACCGACGTATCGGTCTATGTCCTGTCGCTCGATCGGCTCGATGCGCTGTCGCTCACCGCGCCGGCGGTTCACGCTGCGTTGCTGCGCAATATCGGTCGCGAGCTCTCGCAGCGTCTGCGCAAGGCGAACCGCGAAATCCGGTCGTTTACCGATGTCGCGGCCTGAACGAACGACAGCTTAGGCCATCTGAGCAACCAAAAGCCGCCCGAGCACTATCCACCCAATAGCAGCCATTGGGACGATCTACCGCCACCGAATGCTAGTTCCAAAAGACACATTCTCGATTCGCGGACATCGGGTCGTTCTTGACCGCTTTTCAAGATTCGCCGTGTCAGCTGTGGTGATGGCCCAAGCGCGCTTATTAGATATCGATTAGGTATTTTCGTCAGCCACGCGCAAAAATTGGCGGAAATGTTGGTGACCCCTACGGGAATCGAACCCGTGCTTCAGCCGTGAAAGGGCCGCGTCCTAACCGCTAGACGAAGGGGCCAAGGCCGGGCGTGCCGGTTGGCGTCGAAAAATCGCCTAGGGAAATGATGACCCGCGGTCAACCCGGTCAATCGTCTATCGGACGATGGCAAACCGCCTGCAGCTTGTTGCCATCCGGATCGCGAACATAAGCAGCGTAGTAATTGGGGTGATAATGCGGGCGCAGCCCCGGCGCGCCTTCATCGGTGCCGCCGTGTGCGAGTGCCGCAGAATGAAAGGCATCCACGGCAGCGCGATTGAGCGCGGAAAGAGCTATATGGCTGCCGTTTCCAACGCTTGCAGGCTGCCCATCGAACGGGGAGACGATAAAGATCTTGGCGCCGACCAAGCTGCCGAACACTAATGTGCCTGGCAATTCAAAAGGTGACGAAATCCCGAGCGTGTCCATGACTGGCTCGTAAAATCGCCGCGCCCGATCCAGATTTTGGGTGCCAAGGGTGACATGACTGAACATCGCCTGCTCCTAATCCGCCCATGCTGCGTCATCGAGATGAATTTCGGCGGCTGGCCTTGATGACCAGTCATCGATCTTGGCGCGCCCTGCGATCCATAGGCGGCGATGGGGCGCTGCGCCCAGGAGCGCGAGACCCAAGGGTGATTCGGCCTGGCGGAACGCCACGGTCTTGATGCTCTTGCCATCATCGCCCGCCATCACCGCGCGGACATGGCCGTTGCCGACGATATCGGCCTTGATCACCCGCACTGGCCCGGCGGCGACGCGCGGCGCTGGCCAGCCCATGCCATAGGGTCCGCCCTGCTCCAGCGCGGCCACAAGGGCCGGGGTGACGCCACCAGGTGCCACCAGCGCATCGACGAGCAAGGCACGGTCGCCCGTTGATCGCGCCACAGCTTCCGCAAGGCGGCCTTCCAGAAAATCACCGAACGCGCTGATCTGATCGGTGTCGATCGTGAGCCCTGCCGCCATCGCATGGCCACCGCCCGCAACAAGCACGCCATTTTCCTTCGCGGCGAGCACTGCTTGCCCCAGATCGACGCCCGATACTGATCGCCCCGATCCCTTGCCAATCCCGGCATCATCGAGCGCGATGACAATCGCGGGCCGTCCGAATTTTTCCTTCAGCCGCCCGGCCACGATCCCAATCACGCCGGGGTGCCAGCCTTGGCCCGCCACGACGATCACCGCCCGATTGGCCTGTGATGCCGCCATCGCCTCGGCCGCGATCTGCACATCGCCTTCGATCGCGCGGCGTTCCTCGTTCAACCGGTCAAGTTCGGTCGCGATCATGCGGGCTTCATCGGGATCGCTGGTGGTGAGCAGGCGCACACCAAGATCGGATTTGCCAACGCGCCCGCCCGCGTTGATCCGCGGCCCGAGCGCAAAGCCGAGATCGGTCGCGGTTGGCGCACGCGTGAGTCGCGATGCCTCAATCAGCGCGTTGAGGCCGATGTTGCGTCGGGCAGCCATCACCTTCAGTCCTTGCGACACAAAGGCGCGGTTCAGCCCGCGCAGCGCCGCGACATCGGCCACCGTGCCAAGCGCGACGATATCGAGCAACTCAAGCAGTTTCGGTTCGGGCCGGGTGGCGAAGTAGCCATGGGCACGCAGTGTGCGGATTAGCGCCGCACCGAGCAGAAACGCCACGCCGACCGCCGCGAGATGGCCATGCGCCGCGCCTTCGCCCTCGTCGAGCCGGTTGGGGTTCACGATGGCATAAGCGAGCGGCAGCGCGCTGGCGCATTTGTGATGATCGACCACGATCACGTCGACCCCTGCTTCGCGCGCCATTTCCAGCGCCTCGAATGCCTGGGCGCCGCAATCGACCGTCACGATCAGCGTCGCACCTCCAGCGGCGATCTTCACCAGCGCTTCGCCCGACGGGCCATAGCCTTCCATCAATCGGTCGGGGATATAGGCGCTGGCGGTAAGCCCCAATTCCCGAAGCAGCAGGATCATCAGCGCCGCCGACGTGGCACCATCGACGTCGTAATCGCCAAAGATTGTCACTTGCTCGCCCGCAATTACGGCCGCGGCCAGCCGCTCTGCGGCGCGGTCCATATCGCGAAAGATCGACGGATCGGGCATGAAGCCCCGGATGCTGGGGGCCTTGTGCGCTTCAAGCGCCTCACGCGGGCATCCACGCGCCATCAGCAGCTGGGTGACGAGGTCGTCGGGGGCGTAATCAGGATCGCGCGCATCGGCACTCAGCGCGCGCCATCGCCACGGTTGGCCAAGGATGGATTGGGTGATGTTGAGGACGGTGTTCATGGGCGCCGGACCGTAGCTGGTCGCACTGGCGTCGCCAATGCCTGCCCGAACCGCCTGGGGCTGTACTCAGCGGCGGCGCTGACGCTCGCGTTCGTCGTTTCGGGCGACGATCAGCCGCTGGGTGCGATCAATGCCGGCGTCGAAATCGGCCCGATCGCGTGGCCGGATCGCGGCGGCGCGCTGATACAGCGCCATCGCTTCTGCATAATCGCCGCGCGCTTCGGCACAGATTCCCAAATCATAGGTAACGCTCACCTGTCCGGGGAGCGCTGTATCGATCGCTGCAAAGGCGCGGCAGGCCTCCGGCAGATTCTGTTGGGTCAGCCTGATCGCCGCCTTGAATTCATTGCTTATGTCTTTGGGCATGCCCGTGCGGTTTTCGTAGAAGCGCAGCACATAGCGTTCGGTATACGGTGCGATTTCGCGCGCGGTCTCGGCAGCGACGCTGTCGATCATACCGCGGATTGTTCCCTCCACTGCGCCGGGCGCGCTGGCGTTGGGGCACCATGTGACTTCGTCGTGCCGAGATTTGCGCGATGAATAGGCGACCGATCGGTCACGTGCCCGCACAATCCGCAGATCGGCGATCACGTCGATCGTCCGCTTGCGACAGATGATCTCGACCTGTTGCTTCTTAGTGCACTTGTTGTCGACTTTTTCGGCGCATTCCTCGCGTTTCTGCACGTCGCGATTTTCGTTGACCTCTGTCGACACGACACCTGATAGCACACCATCAGCGTCGACCGGCCCCATGCCCGATCGCCGTGCCATCGACATGACCGCGAAATGCGCCGCCCCGCCATTCCCTGAAAGCGCCCGTTCGAGGGCAATCGACAGGGCAGGGCCATCGCCGCCATCGAAACGGTCAATCGCCATGCGGGTCAGGAAGCTGGCTTCACGGTAGGCTGCGGGGAAATCACCGGTCAGCGTCACGCTTTCGGCGGAGGCCCCGGCGGCACACACAATGCCGCTGATGATGCCCAATCCCGAGATAATTTTGCGCATGGATGACGCCCCCGCCAGAATGAACTCTTCTAAATCAAGCGCCTGTGTCGGGCAAGGCGCCGCCGCCGGGGCCACCCACCTGTGGACTTTGCCGCGCGCATCGCTGAAACCTTGGCGCGCCGGCGCACTCGACCGGTGATGACTCGAGATTGCCACCTTGCCCGCACTGCCAACCAGCCCTGCCGATTCTGCCGCACTTTGGGCGCCGCCGCTCGCCGCCGCCGTGCCGCGTGATCTGTGCACCGATTGCGGCATTTCGCGCACGCCCGAGCATAAGCGGTGCGGCACGGCCTGCCAGTTCATCAAGCCCGATTATCCGGCGATGGAGGCGCAGGTGCACGGCCGCCCGCGCGATCCCGCCAAAGGCGATGAGCTATTTTTCGGGCCCTATCGCCAGATGTACCGGGCAAAGTTGGGTACGGCGCTGGCGGGCGCGCAGTGGACGGGGATTACGACCAGACTGGGCGAAAAACTGCTCGAAACCGGCGCGGTCGATGCCGTGCTGACGATGGCACCTGATCCCGATGATCGCTGGAAGCCGGTGCCGGTGCTGGTAACACGTGCCGAGGGGATGGCGCAGGTGCGCGGCATGCGGATGGGCTATGCGCCGCTGCTGGCGCTGCTCCAGCCCGCGCGCGATGCCGGGTATAAGCGGATCGCGGTGATCGGCATACCGTGCCAGGTCCATGCGCTCCGCAAGATCGAGGCGAGCCTGGGGTTCGAGCGGCTGTACGTGATCGGCACGCCCTGTTCGGACAACACCACCACCGAACGCTTCCACGATTTTCTCGCGCTGCTCGCCGATGATCCCGACAGCATTACCTATCTGGAGTTCCGCGCCGATTATCATGTCGAGCTGCGCTTCACCGATGGCCGGGTGAAGGCGATCCCGTTCCTGCAGCTGCCGATTTCGAAGCTGCCGCCCGATTTCTTCCCGCTCACCTGCCGCACCTGTGTGGATTACACCAATGTGCTCGCCGATGTGACGGTGGGTTATATGGCGGGCGAAGGCGAGCAGTGGCTCGTCATCCGCAATGAACGCGGCGCGGAGCTGCTGGCGTTGCTGGGCGACGAGGTAAAGCTGGCACCGCCCGGCAATGCCGGCAAGCGCGCGAGCGCGGTGAAGGGCTTCATCATCAATGTCGAGCGCGCCGCGGGCGGCTTGCCACTGCGCCGGATGCCCGAATGGGTACGGCCGATCGTCGGCTGGCTGATGCCGCGTTTCGGCCCGCGCGGGCTGGAATTTGCCCGCACCCGGGTCGAGATGAAGGCGGCCGAGACCGTGGTACATTTGCGGCGCGAACGGCCACGGCGAATGAAGACGATGATCCCCGCGCATATCTGGGCGCTTGTCGCGCCCTATGATCTGGTGCCGGGCGAGGGGGAATTGCCGGCTGCTAAAAGTGACGTGCAGCGCTAGCGCGGGTAGCTCCCGCGTCCTGATTCAGGTCACCCGGGCAAAACGCGATCAACGGATAGCTATTCGTACCATCCGCGGTGCGTTAACCATATCGCATGTTGGCGCGGGGCGAATCGAAAATATCGGCCCTGCGCCGCGCCGCCGGTCGGTGGGCGATATTGCTTGGCTTACTGGCGATCACCGGCGTTGGGTCGAGCCAGACGCTGATTTTACCGATCGATCCGTTGACGGTCGCCGACGATGATTTCGCCCGGCAGCGCGATCCAGCGATCTGGCGCGGGCTTTTGGTGGAGCGGATTGCCTTTACTGAGGCGGAAGCGACGTGGCGGTTCTGGCGGATCAGCAATCTGGCAAACCCTGACGGGCCATTATGGGTCGTCACGCACGATAATGAGAATGCGACTTTTGCGGCGGCACTGACGGCAGTAAAAAGCTGGGGCGGCGTGGCAATGGTGGTCGATACCGGCCCCGTCGATACGCGGTACAATGCCCGCTTCAACAGCGAAGTGGTCGGCACGCCGATCGATCCCAATCGCCATTTCAGCGACGCCAACCCGGCCTATGTGGCGCGGATGCTGGCCGATCTGGGGGCGCCGCCACGTTTGATCGTCGCGCTGCACACCAACGCGCCCGATTTCGATCCGCGCCTGTCGGACTGTCCCGCCATTCGGCCGGGGCGCGGGGCGATTTCGGTCGAGCTTTGCAGCACCCGCTATCAACCCCGCCCCGCCCGTGTGCGGGCATGGCCGTTCGATGATGCCGACAGTCTCGTGCTGATGCCGCACCTCGATGGCCGTCAGCGGCGGTCGGCACCGTGTGCGCCCGTCTTGGCAGCCACTAATGCCAATCTGGTGTTCGAACGCGTCGCGGTAAGCGACGGATCGCTATCGAACTACGCCGCGCAACACGGGTTGGCCTATCTGAACGTTGAGACCGAGGAACGCGGATCGAGTGACACCGGCATCGCCCAG
This sequence comes from Sphingomonas sp. 28-62-11, assembly GCF_002278865.1. Lineage (NCBI taxonomy): Bacteria > Pseudomonadati > Pseudomonadota > Alphaproteobacteria > Sphingomonadales > Sphingomonadaceae > Sphingomonas > Sphingomonas sp. 28-62-11. The sequence goes on from NZ_NCGB01000017.1 coordinate 11,233, forward strand.
GCGCGCGATCGGCTGGTGGCAATGATCGATCTGGTAATGGAGCAGTGCGGCGCGGTGCCGGGGCTTACGTTGAAACCACCACGGCGGCGCTGAGCAGCTTCACTTCTTGTCGGTGAAGCGCTTGACCTTGACGGGCAGGTCCTTGCCCTTGGTGCGGCGCGACGGCACTTGCACGGGGTTCTTCTTTTTCCACGCGGCCCAGGTCATCGGGCCATCTGGGGTCTCGATGATCTGATCGTCGAGCGTATCGCTCATCGTGCAGGTCCTTTCCGTCCAAATGGCCAGCTAGTAATGCCACCGGCGAACAGTGCCCACCAGACCAGTACCGGTTGGAACGCTAGGCGCGGCGCATGATAACCCCAGCCAAGCTGCGTTCCACCGATGATCACGCCCTCGACCGCATGTTTGATGTTCGCCGGAAACACGCAGACGGCATAGGCGGCGAGGCCCCAGGCAGCGGCGCGGCGGAATCGTTTGGTCATCAGGCCGATCGCCCCGGCAATCTCGCACACCCCGGTCAGCAGAATCGTCTCCAGCGGATAGGGCACCCAATCGGGCACGATCGGCATGAACCCGTTGGGCGATCGCAAATGGACGATGCCGACGAACAGATAGGCCGCCGCGATTACCCAGCGCAGCACGGTGCGGGTGCGCTCGAGGCCGCTCATACGCGCTCGTCCGCGTTGGCCTGTATGGCGCCGACATGCACCTCACCGCGCGCCTGGGCGAGCATCACTTGCCGGTGGCGTTCGGCATACCCTGCGCGCTGTTCTTCGTCGCGCGTGGCATGGCAGGCGGGGCAACTCACCCCCTCTTCGTAATGGGGCGACTGGCGGTCCTCAGTGCTCACGGGCATGCGGCAAGCGCGGCACAGCCCGTGGCTGCCGGGTGTAAGCCCATGGCCGACGGCGACCCGCTCATCGAACACGAAGCATTCGCCCTGCCAGCGGCTCTCGGCGGGTGGCACCTCCTCAAGATATTTCAGGATGCCGCCCTTCAGGTGAAAAACATCGGTTATCCCTTCGGCCTTCAGGAATGCCGTCGCCTTTTCGCATCGAATGCCGCCGGTGCAGAACATCGCGACTTTTTTGTCGGCAAGGGCTTCGCGGTTGGCGCGGAACCAGTCGGGGAATTCGCTGAAGCTGCTGGTTTCGGGATCGATGGCACCGTTGAATGTGCCGACTTTCACCTCATAGGCATTGCGCGTGTCGATCACGATCGTGTCGGGCGAATCGATCAGCGCGTTCCACTCGGCGGGCGCGACATAATGGCCCACGTCGAGCGGATCGATATCGGGCTGCCCCATCGTCACGATCTCGCGCTTCAGGCGGACTTTCATGCGGTGGAAGGGCATTGCATCGGCGGTGGCGTATTTCACATCGATATCGGCGCAATCGGGCAGAGCGCGGATATGGCCCAGCACCGCTGCGATCGCTTCACCACTGCCCGCAATCGTACCATTGATACCCTCACGAGCGAGCAACAACGTGCCCTTGATGTCCTGAGCTTCGCACGCGGCGAGCAGGGGGGCGCGCAAAGCGGCCGGATCGTCGAACCGGGCAAAACGGTAAAGGGCGGCAACGGCGATCATCGCGGAAAGCTCGCTGCCCACCACGCATCAAACGCCAGGCGTTGGTCGGGCGACAAATGCAGCCCGATCTTCGACCGCCGCAGCAGCGCATCCTCGGGGGTGCGTGCCCATTCGCGGTCGTGCATCCAGCGCGCTTCGATCTCGGTCAGCCCGCCGCCCAGATCGGCGCCCATCGCCGCTTCGCTATCGACGCCCTCGAGCATCTGGTGCAGCATCGATCCATAAGCGCGGGCCATACGGTATGAACGCGCTTCCCCCAGAAACGGCCATGTCGCACGAACCTTGGCGAGGAACGCGGTGAAATCGCCGATATCGCCACCCGGAAATGGTCGGGTTCGCGTGGTGGCACGCGCTGTGAATCCCATCGGGCGCGCCAGCTTGCCCACCGCTTCCTCGGCCAGATGGCGCGCGGTGGTGATCTTGCCGCCGAAGATCGACAGCAAAGCCGGGCCATGCGTGTCGAGTTCGAGCACATAGTCCCGCGTCACTGCCTTCGCCTCGCTCGCACCGTCATCGTACAGCGGGCGCACGCCGGACCAGGTCGAGGTGACGTCGGCCGGCGTCACCTGGCGGACGAAATGCCGGTTCACCGCGTCGCACAGATAGGCGATTTCGTCCGCATCGATCACTGCGTCCTCGGGCGCGTCGACGGGCACATCGGTCGTGCCGATTTCGGTCGAGCCGTTTTCATAGGGGATGGCGAACACGATCCGCCGGTCGGGCTGTTGCAGGATATAGGCCTGATCGCCGTCGAAGAGTGTCGGCACGACGATGTGGCTGCCCTTGATCAGTCGAATGCCGCTGGCTGCGTTGACCCCCAGTTTGCCGAGCATCTGATGCACCCACGGCCCTGCCGCATTGACCATCGCCCGCGTGGTCAGTTCGCGCCCGTCGGAAAGGATCGCCCGCCACGCATCGCCTTCGCGCCGGGCAGAAACGATCGCGGTTTGGACGATGATCTCCGCGCCATTCGCGGCGGCATCAACCGCATTCAGCACCGTCAGCCGCGCATCGTCGACCCATGCATCCGAATAGACGAAACCCTTGCTCCCACCTTTCAGCGGCGCGGTGAACGCCGTGTCGCTGGCCCGCAGCCCGCGCGACCGGGGGAGGGACATGCGCCCACCCAGAAAATCATACAGCAGCAGCCCCAGCCGCACCAGAAACCAGGGCCGAACTGCATTTTCATGCGGCAGCACGAATTGCAGCGGATAGATGATGTGCGGTGCCGCCTTCACCAGCCGCTCGCGCTCGCGCAGCGCCTCCGCTACCAGCTTGAACTCGTAATACTCCAGGTAGCGCAGCCCGCCATGGATCAGCTTGGTCGACGCCGACGACGTCGCGCCGGCCAGATCGCCCTTCTCGACCAGCACCACCTTCAGCCCGTTCAGCGCCGCCTCACGCGCAATCGCCGCGCCGTTGATGCCACCGCCGATGATGAGAAGGTCATATGTCACCGTTGTCCGATAGCGTGACGGTCCGGCTTCGCACAGAAGGAATTTGCCAGAAGAAATTTGGTAGATTGCGCGCAACCGCCTATCCCTTGGGCGATGCCCAAATTTACCCCCAAGCCGACCGGCGGCCTGCCGACCCCCAAGCAAATTCTCGATTTCATCGCCACCGCCGAAACCTCGGTCGGCAAGCGCGAGATCGCCAAGGCATTCGGCCTGCATGGCGCAGAGAAGATCGCGCTCAAGGCGCTGCTGAAGGACATGGCCGATGAAGGCCTGATCGACAGTTCCCCCGGCCGCGCGTTCCACCAGATGGGTGGCGTGCCGAAGGTGACTGTGCTGCGCATCACCGATGTCGGCGATGACGGGCAATGCTGGGCGGTGCCGGAAAGCTGGCAGGCCGATACCCCCGCACCGCGATTGCGCGTGCGGGAGAAGGGGCGGCGTGGCGCGCTCGGCATCGGCGACCGGATATTGGCGCGCACTGAGGAAGCCGGGAATGGCTGGATCGCGCATCCGCTGAAATCGCTCGCCAAGGGTGAGGAGCTGATCTTGGGCGTGCTGCGCGAGGAGGGCGGCAAGCTGTGGCTGATCGGCGTCGACAAGCGCGAGCGGCGGGAACATCAGGTATCCGACGCAGGCGGCGCGAACCCTGGCGATCTGGTGCTGGCCGAAAAGGCAGGCCGCCCGCCGCGTATCACCGCGCGGGTGACGCAGGTGCTGGGTGATCCGTTCGCGCCGCGCAGCTTTTCGATGATCGCGATCCACAAGCTCGGCATCCCAAACGAGTTCGCGCCCGAGGCGATCGAGGAAGCGGGCGACGTGGCCCGCCAAGCGCTGGGCGACGGCCGCGAGGATTTGCGCCACCTGCCGATCGTCGCGATCGATCCCGAGGATGCGCGCGACCATGACGATGCCGTCTGGGCGACGCCCGATGATGATCCCGACAATGCCGGCGGTTGGCGCGCGATTGTCGCGATTGCCGATGTGAGTTTTTATGTCCGACCGGGTTCGGCGATCGACAAGGAAGCGCGACGGCGCGGCAACAGCGTCTATTTCCCTGATCGTGTCGTGCCGATGCTGCCCGAATTGCTCTCGGCCGATGTGTGCTCGCTGAAATCGGGCGAAGACCGGGCTGCACTCGTCTGCCACCTGCAGATCAGCAAAGGCGGCGCGCTCAAAAGCTGGCACTTCACCCGCGCGGTGGTGCGGATTGCGGCGAACATCGCGTATGAAGAGGCACAGGCGGCGATCGACGCGCATACCCAAAAAGCGCCTCCGCTGGGTCTTCGCTGGGATGACGGATTGGTCGAGAGCGCGCTTCTGCCCCTTTGGTTCTGCTGGCGCGCGCTGGCCGATGCCCGCGCCAAACGCGCGCCGCTCGATCTCGATCTGCCCGAACGCCGCGTCGTGCTCGACGAGAAGGGACGGATCATGTCAGTCGCGCCGCGCGAGCGGCTCGATGCGCACAAGCTGATCGAGGAATATATGATCGCCGCCAATGTCGCGGCGGCGAAAGCGTTGGAGAAGAAGAAGGCGCCAGTCATGTACCGCGATCACGAACCGCCAGCGCGCGAAAAGCTGGTCGCGCTCAAGGATTATCTCAAGACGTTCGGGGTCGAATTTGCGCTGGGGCAGGTGGTGAAACCATCCACGTTCAATCACGTGATCGACAGGATCGGCGAGAGCGATTTCCGACCGCAAGTGATGGAGCAGATCCTGCGTACCCAGACCCAAGCCTATTACGCGCCCGGCAATCACGGTCATTTCGGATTGGCGCTCGGCAGCTACGCGCACTTCACGTCGCCGATCCGCCGTTACGCCGACTTGGTCGTCCACCGTTCGCTCGTCGCGGCGTACAAGCTCGGCCACGGCGGGCTCACCGAGGGCGAGGCCGCGTCGATGGACAAGATCGGCGAGAGCATCTCGATGCTCGAACGCCGCGCGATGGAGGCGGAGCGCGATACGATCGATCGCTATGTCGCCGCCTATCTCGGCGAGCGCGTGGGCGAGGTGGTCGATGTGAGGATCACGGGCGTGCAGAATTTCGGGTTCTTCGCGACCGTAGAGGGGATCGGCGGCGATGGCCTGATGCCGGTGCGCGATATTGGCCGCGAATATTTCCGCTATGACGAAGCCGCCAAGGCGCTGATCGGCGAGCATAGCGGCGAAACCTACTCCAGCGGGATGCGGCTGCAATTGCGGCTGGCGGAGGCCAACCCGGTATCGGGCGCGCTGCGGTTCGAAATGGTCGACGGGAAGGGCATTGGCGGCGGCGATGCGCGGCCGACTGGCGATCGCCCCAAGCGCATCATCAAGCATCGCGGTCGTCCCGCCAATATCCGGCATCAGGGGAAAAAGCGCTGATATGGGCTTTGGCCCCATTGCCGATCAGCAACCAAATGATACGTATTCGCGCATGACGCGCAAACCAACGCGTGCCATAAACAAAAAAAGAGCCTTGGAGGGTGGTGTGGGAGCAGCAGCAGCGATGGTCGCGCGGGCGCGGCGCAATGTCATCTCGCATTTCATGTCCTGCAACGCTGTTTCGACTGAAAAGGCGGTTAGTTTCACCCCGTCGCGCAGCATCGAACGCCGCATTCTCGACCGCTATATCCGTGCAGGCGTAATCGTACCGACATCGACGTCCGCCTATTACATCGATGTGCCGACCTATGATGCCTATCGCAACAACCGCAAACGCAACGTCGGTGTGGCGATGGCGTTACTGGCGCTGGCGGGCGGTGTTGCTGTCGGGATCTTGGGGTAAGCGATGGCCATGGCCCCGATGTCCGGTACGCGGCGCTCAACGATCGAAACCGCTGCGCTTGATCGAACCCGTCGCCGCTTGGCACAGGTGTTCATGGCCAATCATGCGCTGTCTGCCGAGGATGCGATCCCCTTCAGCACCACGACCGATGCCGATGAAAAAATATTCGCGCGGATGATCCGTACGGGCATGGTTTGCCACGCGGGGCGGAACCGCTACTTTCTCGATCTTCAGGCCTATCACTCGCAGATCAACCGTCGGCAGCGACTGAACGCCGTGATTACGATCGTGCTCGCCCTGACCGTCGCCTTTCTGGCCACCGTGTTCTACGTTTAAGCGACTTATACCGCCCAACCGCTATCAGCGCCGTGCGACGATCAATGCCGACCACATTGGGGGATTCACTCGGCCGCGAAAGTCAGCCCCGCCTTGTCGATCAAGCGCTGACGCAGCGGTGGGCCCATGATTGCGCCCGGCGTCCAAATGCCACCCTTCGCATCGGGCACGTCACGCACCAGGCACAGCGCACTCTCGGCGATCATCTTGCTGGTGGAGCCATAGCCGGGATCGCGATCTCCCGTCACCACAGCATCGATCCGCTGGCCATCGGCCATCTCGCCGATGAACAGCACGTCATAATGGCCGGCCTCCCGCTCTTCCTTTGACGGGCCTTCGCCGGGCTTGGGCCCTTTGTCGCCCGAAAACGGGTTCATCTTGGCAAGTGCTTCGGCTGCGGCCTTGCCCATCTCGCCGAGACCCGCGACGACCATTTCGTCATAAACGAAATCGGCACCATAGGCCTGACCCAGCAGGAAATTGGTGCGGTGGACATTCTTGGTGTTGATCGCCGCCATGATGAACGGCGCGACCCAGCTGTCGATCGCCTTGTCATATTCAGGCAGCATTCCCTTGGGCTGGCTTGGGCCCTTGAAGCCAGGGGTCAGCGCGAAGGGATCGGTCAGCACGCCGATCAGCATCGGGTTGCGCGCGGCGGCGGCCATCGTTGCTTTCAGGCTGGCGGCGGTGCCGCCGGAGAAGGTACCCTTCATCGTACGCACCCGGCACTTCACCCGCGGGGCGGGCATGCCGAACTTCGCCTTGGCCGCTTCCTGCAGCGTTAGCACGCCCAGATCGAACGGAATCGAATCGAACCCGCACGAAAACACGATCCGCGCGCCGGTTTTCTGCGCGGTTTCGTGGTGGGCGGCGATCATCTCGTTCATCCAGCCGGGTTCGCCGCACAGATCGACATAGGCGGTGCCAGTTTCGGCGCATGCCGCGACCAAATCGCTTCCGTAAAGCTGGTAGGGCCCAACGGTGGTGAGGATCACGGTCGCCCGGTCACACATCGCGCGGATGCTGGCGGGGTCTTCGGCGTCGGCGACGACGAGGGGCGTATCCGATGGCGCGCCGATCAGGTCGCGAACTTCCTCCAGCTTGGCGAGCGACCGCCCGGCCATCGCCCAGCTCGGCTTGTCAGCGCCTGCATAGGCCTGGACGAGATATTCGGCGACCAGACGCCCGGTATAGCCGGTAGCGCCATAAATGATGATGTCGAACTCGCATGGCATGATCGTCTCTCCCAAATCCTTCCTCTCCGTTCAGGGAGAGGTGTATCTTTTAAGCCGCCTGGCTGAATTGCAGGCTCGCGAGCCGCGCATACAGCCCGTTCTGGCCGATCAACTGGCTATGCGTGCCGGTCTCGACGATGCGGCCGTCGTCCATCACGATAATCCGTGACGCTGAACGCACCGTGGCGAGCCGGTGGGCGATCACCAAGGTGGTGCGATCTTCCATCAGCCGCTCCAGCGCCTGCTGCACCAGCCGTTCGCTTTCGGCATCGAGCGCGCTCGTCGCCTCGTCGAGCAGCAAGATCGGCGCATTGCGGAGCAGCGCGCGGGCAATGGCCACCCGCTGGCGTTGGCCGCCCGACAAGCGCGCCCCGCCTTCGCCAAGGAAGGTATCGAGGCCCTCGGGTAGCTTACGGAGGAATTCGGCGGCATTGGCGGCCTCAGCAGCCGCCCAAAGCGCGTCGTCGCTTGCCGACCAGTCACCGTAGCGCAGATTGTCTCGCGCGCTCGACCCGAAAATCACCGTATCCTGCGGCACCATGGCGATGCGCTTGCGGATTTCGGCCGGGTCCGCGCTCGGCAAGCCGACACCGTCGATACGGACCATGCCTGAATCGGGATCGTAGAAACGCTGGATCAGCTGGAATAAGGTCGATTTGCCCGCGCCCGATGGGCCGACAATCGCCACGGTCTCGCCAGGCGCGACCGTTAGCGAGAAATTGTCGAGCGCGGACACTTCCTGACGGGTCGGATAACGGAAGGTGACGTTTTCAAACGCCACTTCGCCCAGCGGCGGCACCGGTAAGGCAACAGGATGCTGCGGTGCGCGGATCTCCGGTTCTTCGGCGAGCAGTTCGTTCAGACGTGCCGCGGCGCCAGACGCGCGCAGCAAATCGCCATACACCTCGGTCAGCGCCCCGAAGGCTCCGGCCACGAAGCCACCGGTGAGCACGAAGGCGGTGATCGATCCGCCCGTCAGCGTGCCATTGGCGACGTCCCGAACCGCATCCCACATGATCAGTACGATCGCGCCGAACAACAGGCCGATGACGGCGGCCGTCATGATCGCGCGGAGGCGGAAGCGGCGCTTGGCGGTCGCGAAGCTGTTGCCCACGGCCTTTTCGAACCGGTCGCCCTCGCGCTGTTCCTGTCCAAACGCTTGAACGATCTTCATCGCCCCGAGCGTTTCAACGGCGATCGAGCCAATATCCGCCACCCGGTCCTGGCTAGTCCGCGAATATTGCCGCACGCGGCGACCGAGGAACACGATCGGGAGGATAACGACGGGAATGCCGATCAGCAGCGATGCGGCCAGCTTTGGCGCGAGCGCGAACAGGTAAATCACGCCGCCAACGCCGATCACAGCGTTACGCAGCGCGACAGACACGGTCGTGCCGACGATCTGTTCGATGATGGCGGTATCAGCCGTCAGGCGAGAGGCTATTTCGGACGGCCGATTTTCCTCGAACCATTTCGGATCGAGCCGCAGTAGATTGCGGTGCACCGCGACTCGCACATCGGCCACGGTGCGTTCACCCAGCCAAGACACGAAATAAAACCGCACTGCCGTGGAGATCGCGAGCACGATCACGACAACCCCGAGCCCTTGAAAATAGGGCGCGATCGACTTGGCATCGCCGTTGCCGCTGAACCCGTTATCGACGACCAGCTTGAACGTCGCCGGAATGTAAAGCGTCGCCCCGGCGGCGAAGATCAGCGCGACTACCGCGATGGCGATCTGGACGGGATATTTTGAGGCGAATCCCCACACCATCACCAGGCTGGAAAGTTTGCGACGCGGCTCGGTGGCGGCGGCGGGCGGGGTGGGGTTCGGCTCGGTCATGATCGCAGGCGTCTAGCAGGCACATCCCTGACCCTCAACGGCAATCGCGCTCGATTTGGCACTGCACGTGCCGTCACTTTGGCTACAGGGCATTTGCTACTGCAGTGCAGCATGCTAATGCGCCGATGCTTGACGGTACGGTAACCGGTTAAGGGATAAGGGACGTTCATGCTGTACAACGCCTATGAAATGCAGCGCTCGATGCTCGCCGGAGCCAGCGCCATGGCCGATTTTGGCGCGAGCATGCTGCAGAACCCCGCTAATCCGTTCGCATATTTCGGTGGCGGACCGGTGCTCGGTTCGGCGCTGGAGGTGTTTGCGCATGCCGCCGCCCCGCGCGGTAAGCCGGAATTTGGGCTCGATTCGACCGTGATCGACGGCAAGACGGTCGCGATCGATGAGCAGGTGGTCCTTCGCAAGCCGTTCGGTCAGCTCAAGCGGTTTGCGCGCGAGGGTGTCACCGGCGGCCCCAAGCTGCTAATCGTCGCGCCGATGTCGGGCCATTATGCCACGCTACTGCGCGGCACCGTTGAGCGAATGCTGCCCTTCGCCGATGTCTACATTACCGATTGGCGCGATGCGAAGCTGGTACCGCTGGCAGATGGCAAGTTCGATCTCGACGATTACATCGATTATATCATTGAATTCATGGAAGTGATTGGCGCGAATGAGGGGCAGGGGGGCACGCACATGCTCGCCGTTTGTCAGCCATCGGTGCCCTGCTATGCTGCTGCCTGCCTGATGAGCGCGGACAAGCACCCCTGCCGCCCTAAGACGCTTACGCTGATGGGCGGGCCGATCGACACGCGCGAAGCGCCAACCGCGGTCAACACACTGGCGACCGAACGGCCGCACAGCTGGTTCAGCCAGAACGTAATCGCAACCGTGCCAATGACCTATCCGGGTGCTGGCCGCACCGTGTACCCGGGCTTTCTGCAACTTGCCGGTTTCATGTCGATGAACCTTGGTAACCACATGATTTCGCATTGGGAAATGTTCAAGCATCTCGTCCAGGGCGACGACGATAGCGCCGATCTGACCAAGGATTTCTATGAGGAGTATCGCTCCGTCTGCGACATGACCTCCGAATTCTACCTGCAGACGATCGAAGTGGTGTTCCAGAAGCACGCCATCGCCAACGGCACCTATACGCATCGCGGCCGTCCGGTTGATCCGGCGGCCATCACCGATATTGCGCTGCTCGCGATTGAGGGCGAACGCGATGATATTTCCGGGCTGGGGCAAACCAAGGCCGCGCTCAAGCTGGCGAGCAAGCTTGCACCGGCCAAGAAGAAGTACCTGATGGCTGAAGGTGCCGGGCATTACGGCATTTTCAACGGCAGCAAATGGCGCAACAAGATCGCCCCGGTCGTTGAACAATGGATTTCAGCACATCAGTGATAGATCGGCAGTATTGATCGCCGTTTAGTCGGCGATCGATGTCGCCGGGTCCTGGATACCGGCCGATGGTCGAGCGAGCATGATCGCACCAGCATAAAAGAAAGCCGCACCAAATGCGGCGCCTGCCGCAAAAATGGCTGTTTCTCCAGCAATTGGCGATGCCCCGGCCATGCCGACGGCAACCAGCCACAGTGCGGCGACCGGCCACATAACTTCCGCCCGCATCATGTCGATCGACATCAGCGTGAGCCCTGCCAACAGGATAAGCGATCCGACGACATAGAAATCGATTCCGAATTGCGTAGCATCGGGGCCGATGATCGATCCCTGGCCGATTAGGGCAATCACAAACCCCGCCAGACCCCACCCCCTAGCCCTGTCGCACCACGCCATGAAGATACCGATCAGGCCCACGAGCAGATTGGCGTCGATGACGGCATAGAATGCTTCGAGCCATGGGGAGTTGGGCGCATATGGTACGAAGGCAGCGCAGAACCGCAGCAACCCGCCGATCAGAGCGGCACCTCCGCCAATCCTGATCACCGCGTTCATGCTGAGCGACGTTGACGCTGAGGCGCGTAGCTGACGATCTCATATTCGATCCCGTCATCATCGAAAAAGTAAAAGCGCCGCCCTGGTTCGTAGTCGTCTTGAGAGAAGGGGGTAAGGCCCAGCGCAACGACACCAGCTTCGACGGCGTCGAGATCGTCGACCTGCACGCCGACATGATTGAACGGCACGCCCTTTTCGAAGCGTCCGGCGGGGCCGGTGTCGCGCCTTTGGTGATAGGCGATATAGTGCGCGGCGCTGCCGACATGGATCGTCAGTCGGCCATCCATGCCGATGCCGCGCCACCGCTCGGCCCAGCCGAACAATGTTGCGGCCGTGGCAGCAGCGCGCTCCGGATTGCTGACGTTAATGTTGATATGTTCGATGATTGCCGACGTCATGAAACTGGCCTCCTGCTTGCCGATTCGGGTTGACGTCGAGACTTTTGCAACCTCAACTTAAGGTGAGGTCAAGCTATTTGTGAGGGCGCGTGTGAAGGCGAGTGATGTGATTGCCATCGGCGATCTGGCGGCACGCGCGGGCGTATCGGTATCGTCGATCCGGTTTTATGAGGCGCGGGGTTTGTTGACGCCGTTTCGCAACAGCGGCGGCCAGCGGCGGTTCCTGCGATCGGATATCCGACGGCTGTCGTTCATCCTAATCGCGCAGCAACTGGGGCTGTCGATTGAAGCGATCCGAGCCGAACTGGCGAAGCTGCCCGGTGGGCGAACCCCAACCGCAAAGGACTGGACCCGGATGAGCGCCGAGATCCGCACGCTGATTGACGACAAGATCGCGACACTCACGCGCACTCGCGATCTGCTCGACGGATGCATCGGCTGCGGGTGTTTGTCGCTCGATCGCTGCGCGCTGTACAATCCGGGCGACCGGGCCGCAAAACGCGGGGTGGGGCCGAGATATGTGCTGGGAGATGCGGTGGAGAACGGCGTGACCTGAATCGAAGAGCGCTGCTCAACCCGTCAAAACTCATCCCCCACCCGTTCGGGCTGAGCGAAGTCGAAGCCCAAGCGCTGCGCTTGCCCTTCGACTTCGCTCAGGGCGAACGGTGGTGGGGCAAGTCAGTTCAAGGTTGTTGGATAGCATTCCCAAATGAATTGAGCCCCGACCGCGGCAACGGTCGAGGCTCACATCGAAAGTCACAATGTCATTCGCAGCCGCTAAATTAAGAATTGCGGCAAAAAACACAACCTCACAACACCTCGAACAACCCGGCTGCGCCCATGCCGCCGCCGACGCACATCGTCACGACGACATACTTCGCGCCGCGACGCTTGCCTTCGATCAGCGCGTGGCCGGTCATCCGTGCACCAGACATGCCGTAAGGATGGCCGATCGAGATCGCGCCGCCGTTTACGTTGAGCAACTCGTTCGGAATGCCGAGCTGATCGCGGCAATACAGCACCTGCACTGCAAACGCCTCGTTCAGCTCCCACAGGCCGATATCGTCCATCTTCAGATTGAAGCGCTCGAGCAGCGCGGGGATGGCATAAACGGGGCCAATGCCCATCTCGTCGGGCTTGGTGCCGGCCGCTGCCATGCCGATATACCGGCCGAGCGGGGTGAGGCCGCGCTTCTCCGCAAGCTTTTCTTCCATCAGCACGCTGGCTGAGGCGCCGTCCGACAGCTGGCTGGCATTGCCCGCCGTGATCGTCATGTCCGGCCCCAGCACCGGCTTCAGGCCGTCGAGTCCGACCAGCGTGGTGTCGGCGCGGTTGCCTTCGTCCTGCGTCACCGTCACTTCGTGGTGCGTGACTTCCTTGGTTTCCTTGTTGGTCATCGCCATCGTTGCCGTCACGGGCACAATCTCATCGTTGAACTTGCCCGCGGCCTGAGCGGCTGCCGTGCGCATCTGCGACTGATAGCTATATTCGTCCATCGCCTCGCGGCTGACATTGTAGCGCTTTGCCACGACCTCGGCAGTCTGAAGCATCGACATATAAACGTCGGGATGCATTGCCAGCAGTTCCTTGTCGCCGGCGACGCGCATTTCGGGGGTTTGCACCATCGAGATCGATTCGACGCCGCCGCCGATCGTGACGTCCATATTGTCGACGATGATCTGCTTGGCGGCGGTGGCGATTGCCATCAGGCCGCTGGCGCACTGGCGATCGATCGACTGGCCGGGCACGCTGATCGGCAGGCCCGAGCGCAGCAACGCGTTGCGGGCGATATTGCCGCCCTGCACGCCCTGCTGAAGCGCTGCGCCCCAGACGACGTCCTGCACTTCGGCCCCGTCGATGCCGGCACGCTCGACGGCGGCCTTGATGGCGTGGCTGGAGAGCGTCGGCGAAGGCAGGTTGTTGAATCCGCCGCGATAAGCGCGGCCAATGGGGGTGCGGGCGGTGGATACGATGACGGCTGAACGCATGGCTTAGTCTCCTTTGGCGGCGGGAAAGCGCGCCGCATTGGTTTCGAGGGGCAGGTCGAGCGCGCCGCAGATCAGCGACACGCCGTGATAAAATCCGACAAGCTGGATGATCTCCAGCGCCTGTGGTTCGTCAAAATGGGTCTTGAGCGACGTCCATTCGGCATCGGTCAACTTTTTGTGATCAATCAGCGCATCGACGGTAGCGATGAGCGTCGCTTCTTCGGGTGACCAGACCGGGTCGGTCGCCTCGCCGTGGACGGTCGCGTAAATCTGCGCGTCGTTCATGCCGATATGTGGCGCGAACCCGGCGATATGGACGCCCCACTCATATTCGTTGCCGCATTTCGCACAGGTGCGGTCGATCACGATTTCGCGATGCCGCATCGACAGCGGGCTAGCCTTGTCGAGCAGGGAGCCGCCGCTGAACTTGGTCCAGGCGCGGTCGTTGGTGGCCAGCGTGGTGAACAACACGAGCGGCTCGGCACCGCGCATCAGCACCTTCATCCGCGCGTCGAATTCGGGCGGATAGGGTTTGGCGAAGGGGGTGATGCGAGGCATGGCTGCCGTCCTCAAACGAAGATCTGGCTGATCCATTCGGCGATCATCGCGGGCTTATCCTCGCCTTCGATTTCGACCGAGAATTCATTGGTCTGCTGCCACTGGCCGGGGCGCTTTTCGACCAGCTCCATGAGCTTGAACCGCCCGCGCACGCGCTTGCCCGAGCGGACCGGCTGCAAGAAGCGGACTTTGTTGCCACCGTAATTGACGCCCATCTTCACTCCCTCGATCTTGGGCGCGTCCACGATCTTTGACGATAGCAGCGGCATCAGCGACAAAGTCAGAAAACCATGTGCGATCGTGCCGCCGAACGGCGTCATCGCCGCCATTTCCGGGTTGATATGGATGAACTGGTGATCACCGGTCGCGTCCGCGAACTTGTTGATCATCTCCTGGCTCACTTCGACCCAGTCAGAAACCTGCTCGGTGCCGACTCGCGTCGCCATTTCCTGGATGGTGATTGTCGTCACGGCATTTCCCTCCGGTCCAAATCGTCGCATAGCGCGGGCCTCAAATAGGCCTTGGGGGTGCCCCTTGCCAAGCCCAACTAGACCGGAAACCGGAAGATGACACCTGACGTAGCGTCGCAAGCCCGCAAATCCATGGCTGCCCTGCACCGCGCGCCCGAACCCGATGTTCTAAAACCGCTATTGGAGCGGGCAACGGTGTCGCGCGAGTCGCGCGATCGGATCATGTCGGAGTCGCTCACACTGCTCGCGGATTTGCGGGCCGCCCAGGGCAAAGGCTGGGTAAACCAGTTCCTGCAGGAATATCGGCTTAACTCGTCCGAAGGTGTCGCGCTGCTCTCGCTGGCCGAGGCGTTTCTTCGCGTTCCCGATCCGGAAACCGCCGATCTGCTGATTGCCGACAAATTGGGCGATGCCGATTGGCGGGCGCACACGGGCAAATCCAACTCAACGCTGGTCAACTCTGCGACTTGGGGGCTGGTTGTTGGCCGCGCCTTGGTGGGCGAAGGCGAGCAGCCTAGCGCACTTCGACGCTTGATCTCACGCGCGGGTGAGCCGTTCGTCCGTCAGGCGGTTGGGGCGGCGATGCGGATGATGGGCGAAATCTTCGTCATGGGCCGAACCATCGACGAAGCCGCGCGCCGCATGAAAAAGCCCGAGCATGAGGGCTTTACTGCCAGCTTCGACATGCTGGGCGAGGCTGCGCGCACCAAAGCGGATGCTGACCGTTATTTCCGTGCTTATGTCGACGCGATCGATGCAGTGGGGGCCGATCCAGCAGCCGGACACTCTATCTCCGTCAAGCTCTCCGCGCTCCACGCGCGCTACGAAGTGGCGCAATGGGATGACTGCGTACCCGCACTCACCGAAATGCTGGAGGCGCTGGCGGTACAAGCGGCGGGCAAGGGCATCGCGTTGACAGTCGATGCCGAGGAGAGCGAGCGGCTGGAGATGAGCCTCGACATCATCGGCACCGTCGCCGGGTTGCCAGCGCTGAAGGGCTGGGACGGGTTCGGCATGGCAGTGCAGGCCTATGGCAAGCGCGCGCGACCCGTGATCGCCTGGGCGGGCGCGCTGGGTCGTGAGATGAACGTCCGCCTCGTCAAGGGTGCCTATTGGGACAGCGAGATCAAGCGCACCCAGGTCGAGGGGCTCAGTGACTATCCGCTGTTCACCCGCAAGGCGGCGACCGACGTATCCTACCTCGCCTGCGCGCGCGACATGCTCGATGCGCCGCATATCCGCCCGGCCTTTGCCAGCCATAATGCGTTGACCGTCGCGACGATCGTGGAGTGGGCGGGCAATGCCCGAGACTTCGAATTTCAGCGCCTCCACGGCATGGGGGACGGGCTATACGAACGGCTGGTGCGCGAGCATGGCTATCATTGCCGCATCTATGCCCCCGTCGGCGGGCACCGCGACCTGCTGGCCTATCTGGTGCGGCGATTGCTGGAAAATGGCGCGAACTCGTCGTTCGTGCACCAACTCGCTGATGAGCGGCTGAGCGAGGAGGAAATCCTCGCCGATCCGGTGGTGAAGATCGCGAGCGTCGGAGGCACACGGCATCCGAATATTCCGCTGCCGGTGGATTTGTTCGGCGCGGCTCGGCGGAATTCGAGCGGGCTGGATTTGGCGGATCGGGAGATATTGCTGCAAACCGCCACCCAGTGCTCCCGCGAAAGCGGGAGTCCAGCGTCACAATCGTTACCGCCCGTGGCCCTGGACCCCCGCGTGCGCGGGGGTACGGAAGTTACCGGGGCAATCACCCGTGCCGCCGCCGCCTTTCCGGCATGGTCAGCCACGCCGGTCGACACCCGCGCCGCGAGCCTCGATGCCCTTGCCGACCTATTGGAGGAAAACCGCGAGGAGCTGATGGCGATTTGCGTAGCCGAGGCCTTCAAAACCATTCCCGATGCGCTCGGCGAGGTGCGTGAGGCGGTCGATTTTTGCCGTTACTATGCCCAACAGACGCGCGATGGCCTGCACCCCATCGACCTCCCCGGCCCCACGGGTGAGCGCAACACCCTGCGGTTTGAAGGGCGCGGGGTGTGGGCAACCATCGCGCCGTGGAACTTCCCGCTGGCGATTTTTCTTGGCCAAACCGTCGCCGCCTTGGTCGCGGGCAACACTGTTGTCGCCAAGCCAGCCCCACAGACCCCGCGCATCGCCGAATTCGCTGTCCGCTTGGCGCATGACGCCGGGGTGCCCAAAGACGCGCTGGTCCTCGTCCCCGGTGGCCCCGAAGTTGGCGCCGCGCTCACCGCCGATCCGCGGATCATGGGTGTCGCCTTTACCGGCTCGACCGCTACCGCGCGCAAGATCGCGCGCAGCCTGCTCGAGGACGACAACCGCCCGATCGTCCCGCTGATCGCCGAAACCGGCGGCATCAACGCGATGATCGTCGATTCGACCGCATTGCCCGAACAGGTCGTCGCCGATGTCGTCACCAGTGCGTTTCGTTCGGCCGGACAGCGTTGCTCGGCGCTCCGGCTGCTGCTGCTGCAGGAGGAGATCGCTGACGGCGTGATCGAGATGCTGAAAGGCGCGATGGACCTATTGATCGTTGGCGACCCCGCCGATCCGCGCACCGATGTCGGCCCCGTGATCGATCAGGCGGCCTATGATCGGCTGATGGCGTATCGCGGCGGGCTCGGCAGCGCGATCCTGAAGACCCTGCCGGTGCCCGACACCGGGCTATTCGTGCCGCCGACTTTGGTGCGACTTGGTGCTCTCGATGCACTTGATCGCGAATGGTTTGGCCCCATCCTTCACGTCGCAACCTGGCCCGCCGGCAAGCTCGCCGAGACGATCGCGGCAGTCAACGCAAAGGGCTATGGCCTCACGATGGGTCTCCACAGCCGCATCGCCCGCGCCGGCGAGTTGGTCGAAGCGACCGCGAAGGTCGGCAATCTCTACATCAATCGGTCGATGATCGGCGCGGTGGTGGGCAGCCAGCCCTTTGGCGGTGAAGGGTTGTCCGGCACCGGCCCCAAGGCCGGCGGCCCGCATTACCTCCAGCGCTTTTGCGTCGAACGTGCGGTGTCGGTGGACACGACCAGCGCGGGCGGCAATGCGACGTTGTTGAGCCTTGATGAGGGTGCGGCTTAGTCCTTCGCGCCTGCCGCATCTGGATAGGGCATCACATAACTGCCATCCGGCGCAGCGGTGAAGGCGAGCTGCGTGGGGTAGGCGAGGGCGATTCCTTCCGCGGCGAGTTTTTCGATGATGGTGATGCCGATGGCATGGCGGGCCTCGAAAAACGGCGCGAGATCGGGGGAGAGCGAGTCGAATTCGACGAGGAAATCGAAGCTGCTGGCCGCAAAGGTCGAAAAGCCTGCATGCACGAAATGATGCCCACCCTGTTCAATCACTACTTGCATCATGGCGGGAATGGCGCGCAACCGATCGGCGGGGGTGTAGGCCGCAATCGACAGCGTGAAGCTCACCCGGCGATAGCTGCGCTGGGTAATGTTCTGGATTTCCTTGTCGAGCAATTGCTTGTTGGCGATGATGCGTTCCTCGCCCGTGCCGGAGCGGATGCGCGTCGATTTCAGGCCGATGTCCTCGACCGTGCCCGTCGTGGTATCATAAGCGATCACGTCGCCACGCCGGAATGGCCGATCGAAGATGATCGCGAGTGCTGCAAACAGATCGGCAAAAATGCCCTGCGCTGCCAGGCCGATCGCGATGCCGCCCACGCCAAGGCCCGCGACCAGCCCCGTGATGTTCACGCCCAGATTGTCGAGCACCACGATCAGCGCGACGGCGAAAACCGCAAAGGTAACCAGCAGCCGGATGATGCCCAGCGCACTGCTCAGCGCCTCGCCGCTCGCGCGCCCGGTGCCGGTATGCTGCTCGACCGCGCCGAGCACGAGTTCGCGCAGCCAGATGGCACCCTGAAAAACCGCCGCGACGGTGAACAGCGTGCGGATTGTGGTGATCACGATCAGCGGCGGATCGGCCAGGTCCGCGACCAGTCGGATCGCCGCAATGATGATGAACAGGCTGCCGGTACGCCCCAATGTGCGTCCGGCGACCTTCCACCAGCCAATCTTGCCCGGGCGTTCGCGCTCGCACAGCTTGACGCTGAAGCTGCGCAGCAGATGCAACAGCACGATAACGACGCCCGCAATCGCCGCCGCAATCAGGATTCGCGCCCAGTGGCTCTGCAGCCACATCACGCTGTCCGTATAGAAGGTGACAAGATCGATGTCGTAGCGCGGGGTGCCGATGATCGGCGCAGCCTGGTTGGCGGTCGTCATGGTTGCTCCTTGTGGGCTCCGATGCCGCACTCGGGCGTGCAAGGCCAGCCCTTGGTGATTTTCAGATCCGTCGTTCCCCCGCGAACGCGGGGGTCGAGGGTAACCGAGCGCAGCGCTTGCGGTTCTGGACCCGCGCATGTGCGGGGGAACGGTTCCTAAAGCGAAAAACGAGTCCCGGGGGCGCTAGCATTCCGTTCGTCGGTAGTAATGCGCATCGCATCGCTTCGTTCCGGAACGCGGGGGTAGGCTCAGGGGTTGGTGTTGGAGTTTCTGGAGGAGATTTCCGATGCCCGACATTACCCAAGCCCGTGTCCTGATCCTCGCCACCGATGGTTTCGAACAATCAGAACTTTTCAGCCCGCGAGAGGCGCTGATGGATGCCGGTGCTCAAGTGACCCTTGCCTCGATCGCTCTTGAACCGATCCAGGGGATGCTTCACGCCGAGAAGGGTCTGACGATCACCCCGGACACAACGATCGATCAGGTCGATGCCGATGATTTCGATGCGCTGGTGTTGCCGGGCGGGCTTGCCAATCCTGATGCGTTGCGGCTGGAGCCGCAGGCGATCGCGTTGATCCAGGCATTTTTCGATGCTGACAAGACCGTTGCGGCGATCTGCCACGCCCCGTGGCTGTTGGTTGAGGCCGACGTTCTCGATGGTCGACAAATCACCAGCTGGCCGTCGCTGCGCACTGATCTGGAAAATGCCGGTGCCGATTATGTCGATAAGGAGGTGGTAATCGACGGCAACCTTATCACCAGTCGCAAACCTGATGATCTGCCCGCCTTCAATGCCGCGCTGATCGAGATGATCAGCACGCAGGTTAGCTAGGCGGCATAGTCGCCTTTGCGGCCGCTAGCGGCGGGATGGTTGTCCGGGGGGCGGCGCTCGCCTTGCGAAACGGACGCCATCCTGCCTCGGCACGCCTGCGCCCGACATAGGTGTCCAGCCCGATCTGTGCGCCGATCAGCATGTAGATGAACGGCTGGAACGCGATGCCGACAAAGGCCGCGCCGAGCAGATAGACGATATGGGCGCTTTGCAGCGCGCTGGCGAGCGGGGCGATCCACGCTTCGTCTGGGCCAGCTCTGCGATAGCGCTGGCGCAGCACCTCCATCCGGAAAATGCCGCCAAGATTGATGATCAGCCATAGCGCCAGGCCAGGATAGCCCTGTTCGCCGAGCATTTCGAAATAGCTGCTGTGATAGGCGCGGGCGCGATCCTGTTCCGGCGTGCGCTGGATCGAGATATTGCTGCCGCTGCCCTCTACCTTCACCGTTTCGAAGCGTAGTTCGTTTTGCAAATATGCGTCGAACCCACCGCCGAACGGATGCGTTTTGGCGTATTCCATCGTCCATTTCCACACCGCAACGCGCGTGGACGCAGACGTATCGCTTTGGTGGTTCTGAATCGTTTGCATCCGTTCGAGGAAGGACTCAGGCAGGAACGGCAGCGACACCACGGGCACCGCCGCCATCAGCGCCAGGTACATCAAGCGCCGCTTCGCATCACGCAGCATCAGCAGCGCCAGCAGGCCGATGCATACCAGCCCGGTCCGCGCCGAAGTGCCAACCGGGATCAGCAGGCACGCAAAGGCAAGGGCGTAGCAAAACCCCTTCACCTTCCAGTCGGGCGGGAAAATCGTACCGTGCTTGCTGAACCACAGCACCAGCGGCACGATGGCCACGGCGACGGTGGAAATGATGCTGCCTTCATACAGGCCGCTATTGTTGGCGACCATCAGGTTGAGCGAACCATAGCCACCGCCCGATGCCAGCGTTTTGATGCCGCCGACGATGATGATCGACGATGCCGAAAGCACCATGAACAGCAGCAGCGATTCGATCCGCAATTTGGTGCGAAGCGTCAGCGGCAGAAAGATCGCAAAGGCCAGCGCCTTCCATACCCAATCCCATTTGCCCAGCGCCTCCACCGGAAAATCGGCATTCCTGGTGGTGATCGCGCAGTAAATCAGCAGCAGCAGCAGCAGGAACTGGCGCGGCGCAACCCGCGTGTCGCGCTTGTCGTCAAAAGCGAACCAGGTCCCCACGGCGGCCACAACGGCAATCAATGAAATCGGTACGCTGTTCAACAGCAGATAGGTCAGCCGCTGGGGCGAGACGATGTCGATATAAACATAAGCCAGCACGAACACGAACGGTCGCCGGAATCCCAGCCCGAACAATGCGATCAGGAAAGCGATAAACGCCAGATCACGCACCCGGCTCATCCTCGGGGCGGTTGGTTGGCTCGCGATCTAGATCGGGGCGGCGCAACAGCAGTAAAGCGGCAAGAATCATCAGCCCGTGCGACAGCAGGAGCGCAAAATTGTCTATCATCCCGCGTTCCCTTTCTGCCGGGCCGGAAATCATGCCCTTTGCAAATTCGCGATACGCCGGGTCCAGTTGACGCGGCGTTAAACACTGCCGTGGCATCAACGGTGCCACGATGCGTATTCTTCATATCCTCGATCACGGCCTGCCTTTGCAGAGCGGCTATACCTTTCGCACCCGCGCCATCTTGAAGGCGCAGATGGCGCGCGGCTTTGCGGTGGCGGCGGTTACCGGGCCTCGGCACGGCGGGTTCGATGCCGAACGCGAAACCGTCGACGGCATCGATTTCTATCGGACCGAACCGCCGAAACCATTGGCCAGCCCGTTCGGCGAGTTGCGTGAGATCAGCGCCTTTTCGCGCCGAATCAAACAAGTGGTCCGTGATTTTGAGCCTGATGTTCTCCACGCCCATTCACCAGTGCTCGACGCGATTGCCGCGCGCCGCGCGAGCCGCCGCTACAAAGTGCCGCTACTCTATGAAATCCGGGCATTTTGGGAGGATGCCGCCGTCGGCAACGAAACGGGCACCGAAGGTTCCTGGCGCTACCGCGCAACCCGCGCGCTCGAAACCCGGATGGTGCGAAAGGTCGATGGCGTTGCTGTGATCTGCGAGGGGTTGAAGAGCGATCTGGTGGCGCGGGGGATCAATCCGGGGCAGATCATGGTTTCCCCCAATGGTGTCGACATGACCTTGTTCGGCGCGCCGATGGCCTATGATGCGATGCTCGCCCAGCAGTTGGGTATTGTCGGCGATGAAGTCATTGGCTTTATCGGCAGCTTTTATGCCTATGAAGGGCTGGCGGACCTGATCGCGGCGATGCCCCGGCTGGTGTCCGCCCGTCCACGGATAAAGCTGGTGCTCGTCGGCGGTGGACCGTGCGAGGAAGCGCTCCGCGCGCAAGCGGCCGAAAGCGCGGTGGCCGAACATATCCATTTCGTCGGCCGTGTGCCGCATCAACAGGTTGAGCGCTACTACAGCGTCATCGACGTGCTGGTTTACCCGCGCAAGCGGATGCGGCTCACTGATCTTGTCACGCCGCTCAAGCCATTGGAGGCAATGGCCCAGGGGCGGCTTGTGGCGGCGTCCGATGTTGGCGGCCATCGGGAACTGATTCGCGATGGCGATACCGGTACCTTGTTCGCGCCCGATGATCCCAAGGCGATGGCGCGTGCCATCTCGTCATTATTCGCCGATCGCGAGACCTGGCCCGCACGCCGGGCGCGAGCCCGTGCTTTTGTCGAGGCGGAACGCAACTGGGCCAATAATGTCGCGCGTTATGTTCCTGTTTACCAAAAACTAATCGAATCCACCGATAGACTATCGCCATGGTTGAAGAGCCCCGCCGTCAACGCCTGATCCTGCCGGTCGCACCACTTGGCGGCGCGGCAATGGGGCTGGTGACGGCGATTGGTTTTGCGCTGGTGCCCGGTGATATCCTAGGTCGCATCATCCTGCGTAGTGGCATTCCCGCGGTGATCGCCGCCGCCGAGCCGCCATTGGGCATGACGGCGCGGATTGCGCTCGCGCTGTTGGGTGGTGGGACGATTGCCTTGCTCGGCTGGTTTGCGGTGTTCCTTGTCCTTGGTTCGCGCACCCTGATGTTCGGTCGCGAGACGGCAGCACAGAGTGATCTCGAAACCGGCGAAGCGGCACCTGTGCTGCGCCGTGCCGATGCTCATCCCGATGCGCCGTCACGCCGACCGGTATTTGCCAATCGCGATCTTGGTACGCCGTTTCTGGAAGTCCGTGCGCGGCATCCCAGCGACAATGAACAAACCGCCCGTCAGGCGCTGCCGATGTCATCTGTGCCGATGACGCCGCCCATTGCGGATGGGCCGATCGACTTGCCGGTCGATCTGGACATGCCATTGTCTGCCTATGATCCTGCGGCGATCGGGCAGGCCATGCCGTTCGTCCCTGAACCATTGTCTCAGCACCAAGCGCAGCCGCTTGTTGCCCCTTCACTCGTTTCGTCGCCATCACGCCAGCAGATTTTTGAGCCAAGCGAGCGGTTCGAGACATTTGAATTGACGCCGATGGTGCGCGCAGAGCCCGTATCGCCGCCCGAACCGCGTCGCGAACCGCGCGACCCCCGCGATACCCAGGCGACGATCACTGCCCTGCTCGAACGGCTCGAACGTGGCGTTACCGATCGTCATGGCCGCCCACCAGCGCCCGCTGTCAAGCGCGACACGGAATCACAGGATGGCCTGCAGGATACGCTCGGCACATTGCGCCGAATGGCGACGCGCGGGTAACTAGCGGATCTCGACAGTCAGGACTTCCAGTTCAGCCGTTACGTTTGTGGCCGTCCGCCGCACCGACCCCACCGCCAGATCAGCAACCAGATGGCCACGCAGATCGAAGTCGGCCTCACTCAATCCCGCCAGCCACGCCTCGGTTGCGGGGCAGGGGAGCGTTGAGATGGCGATACGGTGCCGCGCCCCTGTAAATGTAGCGCTCGCCCAGCGATCCCAATCAGCGCCGTTGATTTCGATCGGGCAACCGGCATGGCGAGCCTGATGCTCAAGTGCGCGCGTCAGCAGCGTGCCAATATCGGGCCCACCGCTCATGGTCTGATCTCGCGGTCAAGTTCGGCGATCTTCGCCTCGATCAGTGCGGCAGTGCGGGGCCGGGGTTCGCGACCGCGTCGCAAATCCTCGACCAGGCGGGGGTCGTTCAGCGACAAGCGCCCGAATTTGGTCGCCGGCATCGATGTTTGCCGCAGAAACCGTTCAACCTTGCATAGAACTGACATGAATCGCTCCTGATTCGCTGCTAATGTTCTATTTTTGTTCCGTCATTTCCAACTTGTCTAGGAAAAATCCTATGGCTATTGGTGGGAAATGGATCATGCTCGCGTTTGCGCCAATCTGACCGACATGGCCGCGCGCCGGGGCGAGAGCCTGGCCGCGCTGTCGCGACTGCTCGGACGCAACGAAGCTTATCTCCAGCAATTCGTGAAGCGAGGATCGCCGCGGGCGCTTGGCGAACGCGAGCGACGGATCCTGTCGGACTATCTCGGCATGTCAGAGCATGATCTGGGGGCGCCTGACGCTGCAGGGCCGCCGTCCCGCTTGGTGTATGTGCCCCGCATCGACGCCGTTGCATCCGCAGGGCCAGGCGGAGTGCTGGCGGATGACCGGGCGATCCAGGGCGAGGCAATCGATCCGGCGTTACTGCGGCAATGGGGCGTGCGCCCAGCCGAACTGTCGATTATCACCGCGCAGGGCGAATCGATGTTGCCGACAATTGCCGATGGTGACGACATGCTGGTCGATCGCGGCGACCAGCGCGTCGGCGCGCGCGGCGGGATCTATGTATTGCGGTTGCAGGGCGTGCTGGTGGTCAAGCGGCTCATGACGCGCGGCGGGTCGATCGATGTGATCAGTGACAATCCCGCATTTCCCATCATCACAGTCACACCAGACGATGCTGCACTGGATGTTATCGGCCGGGTCGTTCGGATCACGCGGTTGTTGAAGTAACCGTCAGTGGCGATCGCGCCACCAGATAAGCAGCGCGAGCAGACAGCCGAGAATCAAGCCGCCAATCAGGCCGCGGGTCGATTCGCCAAAGAAAACGCCGCCAAACGCGCCAGCAATCGCGCCCATCGCGATCAGGAAGCCGCCGGCGGCAGGATTACGGGGAGGCGTATCATTCATCCGCTATGCCCTGCCACGGGATGGTGCGCACCGCCAGTGTTCCTGGTTCCCTGCTGCCAACGCAATTGTCCCCATCATGTTTACCATTGCCCGTAATCGTCGCGCCAGCTTTGCTCGCTATCCACCTGCCATGTCCTTTGCATTTGATGACCCGGCTGAAGATGCCGCGCCGCAACCTCCCTATCTGCATGATCGCGCTGCATTTGATGATGCTGCCGGCTTGATTGCGCGCTTTGGCGACGACGCC
Source organism: Sphingomonas sp. 28-62-11 (assembly GCF_002278865.1). Lineage (NCBI taxonomy): Bacteria > Pseudomonadati > Pseudomonadota > Alphaproteobacteria > Sphingomonadales > Sphingomonadaceae > Sphingomonas > Sphingomonas sp. 28-62-11. The sequence goes on from NZ_NCGB01000017.1 coordinate 36,332, forward strand.
GGTTTTGAAGCGGCGGCCCTGGCCGAACGCAGCCGCAACCTGGGCAATGCGATCGGCTTTTGCCGCTGGCGCCAGATCGAACGGTTGATTGTGATACTCAGTACCGGGCGGCCTTTCGGCACGATTCACTAGAATGATTGTTCGGCGAACCGATCCATTGCCACGGTGATTCTCTGCCTTGCTGCAAAGCTGGTGCTGTCCCTATCCAACCGTCGACGCTAGAGCGGGGCGATGGTTCGGCGTTTCATTTTCAGCAGCAGCTTGATTGCCATTGCGATGGTTTTGCTGGTGGCTGCTGCACCGATCGACGCACACGCCCAGAATGCGCCGGTCGTTACGCCCAACGATCAACGCATACCCCCACCTGAGGCTCCAGCCGATCGGCCGTTATCCGATGACCTCGATCCCGATTCGCCAATGGCAGACTTGCCCGATCTCGGCGTCGCCTGGCCCGATCTGGCGACGATGCCCGACAGTGCCGATCCTGATGCGCCAAAGGCCGACCTCGCCGAACTGACCAGCTATGATTACCGGATCGATGGGATTGATGCGGTTGCAGATGCCGTATTCAAAGCGCGGTTCGACAGCCTTTCCGCACTTCGCATGCATCGCGGCGAGCCATCGAATGCTGCGCAGATCGAACGGCGTGCACGCGAGGATGGTGCGCTGCTCCAGACGCTGATGCGCGGCGCGGGCTATTATGACGCGCAGATCAGCAGCAGCGTCGAGACGAGTGCCGCCAGCCCGCTCGTTGTGCTCACGGTTGAACCAGGCGTGCAGTATAAGCTGGAAGGCGTTGAATTGCCCGGGCTTGCGGCAGCGGGCGACAAGGAAGCGCCGTTGCGTAAGGCGTTTGGTGTGGCGGCGAACGATCCCGTCAACGCCGATGCGATCGCCATCGGTGAGGCCGAACTGCGAACCCAGATCACCGAACAGGGTTTCCCCTTTGCCACGGTTGGCCAGTCGACCGTCGTGATCGATCATGCCACCCAGACGGCCACGCTCGAATTGCCGGTAACGCCCGGTGGTGCGCGCGTTTTTGGTCGGGTGATCACTGCGCCCAATCGGCTGATGGGGGCGCGCCACATCGAAAAAATCGCTCGATTCAAGGCTGGCGATCGCTTTGATGAAAGTGCGCTTGATGATCTTCGTCGGGCATTGATCCAGACCGGAATCGTCTCATCGGCCGAAGTAAAGCCGGTCGAGGGCAAGCTACCGGGCACCGTCGACATCGATGTCGCGCTACTGCCGGCGCCGCCGCGCACCGTCGCCGCCGAACTGGGCTATGGCACAGGCGAAGGCGTGCGCGCTGCGCTCAGCTGGACGCACCGCAACCTGTTCCCGCCGGAAGGCGCGCTCACCGTGCGCGCGGTGGCCGGTACGCAGGAGCAATCGGGCGGTCTCATTTTTCGGCGCAACAATTTCGAAGGTCGCGATCGGGTGCTGATCGCGCAGGCAACCGCCTCTAACGTCAATCGTGCCGCGTTCCAGGCGACGACGTTCACGCTCAGCGGCTCGCTCGAACGCCAGACAACAATCTTCTTTCAGAAAGCCTGGACCTGGTCGCTCGGTACCGAGCTCTCTGCATCGGACGAGCGCGACGTGATCGTATCGACCGGCGATCCCCGGCGGCGAACCTTCTTCATCGCCGCATTGCCGACCAGCCTGAATTATGACGGATCGGACGATCTGCTTAATCCCACCAAGGGGTTCCGGCTGGGCGGCCGCGTTTCGCCTGAACTATCGTTGCAGGGTGCGGCCTTTGGCTATGCGCGCATCCAGATCGATGGCAGCGCTTATCGGTCATTCGGGGATCGCATCACGTTGGCGGCGCGCGTGCGGCTGGGGACGATCGCCGGGGCGCCGCGAGATGCCATTGCGCCATCACGACGCTTCTATGCCGGTGGTGGTGCATCGGTGCGCGGTTATGGCTTTCAGGATATCGGCCCGCGCGATCCAAACAATGATCCGATCGGCGGGCGCAGTTTGACCGAATTTGCGGTCGAGGCGCGGTTGAAGCTGTTCGGGCCGTTCGGCCTGGTGCCCTTTTTCGATGCCGGCAACATCTACACATCGGCGCTGCCGAAGTTTACGGGGCTGCAATATGGCGCGGGTGTCGGCCTGCGTTATTATTCGAATTTCGGTCCGATCCGGATCGATGTCGGCACGCCGATCAACCCGCAGCCGGGTGATCCGCGGGTGGCCGTCTATGTGTCGCTGGGGCAAGCGTTTTGAGCAAGGGCGAGCCCGTTGCTGCGCCCAAGCTTCGGCAGCGGCGCTGGCACCGCTGGGTCGCCATCGGGCTGGGCGGGTTTGTGGCCTTCGTCCTCGCCGCGCTGCTCCTCGCAGATTCCAGCTTCGGCCACCGCTTCATCGCAGACCAGGTCGCTGCTCTCCGCCCCTCGAACGGGCTGCGGTATACGGTCGGGCGGATTAACGGATCAATCTATGGCGAGATGATCCTGATCGACGTTCGGGTGAGTGATCCGAAGGGGCTGGTGCTCGAAGTGCCGCGCGCAACTCTGCGCTGGTCGCCGCTGGCATGGATTGCGAACCGGCTGGAGATCAAGCGCCTCGCCATCCCGCAGGCGCGGCTCGCCAAACTGCCGGAAACCGTGAGGACCGGCAAACCAAGCCCTGCGCTGCCGAGCTTCGATATTCTGATCGGCGAATTGACGGTCGATCGGCTGGTCATCGATCGCGTCGTGACGGGCACCACCCGGGTCGGCAGCCTGGCAGGTAAGGCGGATATCCATGACGGGCGGGCGCTCGTCGATCTGCGCGCAGTGGTGGCAGGAAGCGACCGACTGCTCCTGAAGCTCGATGCCGAGCCCGACCGCAACCGATTCGATATCGATCTGCGTGCGGTGGGCGTGGCCAAGGGCGTGCTTGCGAAGCTGGTCCGTGTGAACAAGGCGGTCAGTGCCGTGGTCGAAGGCAAGGGCAGCTGGACGCGCTGGCGCGGCACCGCGCGCGCCGATGTCGGCGGTGCCCAGGTGGTCGATCTGTCACTCGGCAACGTCTCGGGTGCCTATACGCTGCTGGGCAGCCTGACCCCGTCGCGGATGTCGACCGACAAGATCGTCCGGCTGGCGATGCCCCGGCTGTCGATCAATGGTGCTGCAACATTGGTGGCGCGGCAGCTCGATGGGCGACTATCGCTGCGATCATCGGCGCTGGCGATCGAGACCATGGGCGGGCTCGATCTGGCGAAGAGCGCGTTTCGCGATCTGCGCATCCGCACGCAATTGCTGCAGCCCAAAGCGCTGGTCACGAAGATGGTGGGGCGCAAAGTCGAGTTGCGCGCGATCCTTGACGGCGCGTTCGATGCCGCTGCGTTCGAGTACCGGCTGAGCGCCGATTTCGCGTCGTTCGGTAAGGAAGGCTTCGAGAATGTCCGCGCTGGCGGGCGAGGTCGCTTGTCGCCGCAACCGATCATCGTTCCGCTGCAACTCAGCGTTTCGCGGGTGACGGGCGTCGATGCCGTAGCGGGAGCGATCCTGCGCAACCTTCTTTTGGAGGGTACGTTGCGGGTCACGTCAGCGTTCATTACCGGCGCTGATCTGAAGTTTCAGTCTGACAAGCTGAAGGGCAGCTTCAACCTGCTTGTCGACTTGAAAAATGGTCGCTTCGATGTTGGCCTGAATGGCGGGCTGGCGCGGTATCTTATCCCGGGGCTCGGCATCGTTGATGTCATGTCGAAACTGCAGGTGGTGCCCGCGCCGGGCGGCAAAGGTGCGCGGATCATCGGCACGGCGACCGCGCAGTTCGTCCGGCTCGACAATAGTTTCTTTCGAACGCTTGCCGGCGGCTTGCCGCGTCTGACGAGTAACCTCGAACAATCGACCGATGGTATTCTTCACTTGCGCAATCTGGTGCTCACCGCGCCCGATATTCGGATCACGGGGTCGGGCTTCCGGCAGCGCAACGGTAGCGTCACCTTCGAAGGCAGCGGCACGCAGCGCACCTATGGCCCGTTGACGCTCAAGCTGGTCGGGCGGCTCGAACGGCCAATGCTCGACCTCACCTTTGCGCGGCCCAATGAAGCGCTTGGCGTAAACAAGGTGCGCGCGCATCTTGATCCGACGCCGGAGGGCTACAGCTTCACCGCGAACGGCGGCTCGACGCTCGGCGATTTCGTGGGCAACGGACGGATCCTGTTGCCCAAGGGCGGGCAGGCGACGGTGGTGATCGCGGCACTCGACGTGGGCGGAATCAAGGGCAGCGGATCGCTGCTTGCAGCCGAGGGCGGCTTTGACGGGACGTTGACTGTCGGTGGCGGCGGAGGCGTAAGTGGCGCGATCGGCTTTGCCCCGGTGAACGGCGTACAGCGGATCGAGGTGCATCTCGATGCTTCCAATGCCCGCGTGTTCGGCGATGCAGTGCTGCGGCGTGGCAAGCTCGATCTGGTGACGATGCTCTATCCCCAAGGTGCCTCGGTAGAAGGGACCGCGAGGGGGGCGGGCCTGCGGCAAGGCTCGCTGGGTCTGGCACGACTTGAAGGCATGGCGTCGCTGCGCGGCGGGGTGGGCACAATCAAGGGATCGATCGCCGGTTCTCGTGGCCGCGCATTCGACATTCGCGGCGAAGCCGATGTGACGCCTGATCGCTACCGTATTACGGCCGCGGGCACGATCGATCGCAAGCCGATCAAGCTGCTCGAACCCGCGATCGTCACACGCGCGGGCGATGGCTGGCGGCTGGAGCCGACAAAGCTCGATTTTGCAGGTGGCAATGCCGAACTCGGCGGGCGCTTCACCAGCGATTCTGCTGCGATCGATGCCGATATGACGCGGATGCCGCTGACGATTCTTGATATCGCCTATCCCGGCCTTGGCTTGGCAGGCAGCGCATCGGGCAAGCTGAGCTTTGCCGAAGGGGCGGGGGCAGCGCCAGTCGGGAAAATCGACATGACGATCCGGGGCCTCAGCCGATCGGGGCTGGTGCTATCATCGCGGCCGATCGATGTCGGGCTGGTCGGTGTGCTCCAACCTGACAAGGCCGCGATGCGCGCAGTGATGGCAAGCGGCGGCAAGACGATCGGTCGCGCCCAGGCCCGGCTCGCGCCGCTTGGCAGCGGCAGCTTGCGCGCGCGCCTGGCCAATGCCCAGCTGTTTGGGCAGCTTCGCTATGACGGCCCCGCCGATACGCTTTGGCGGCTAACCGGCCTTGAGCTGTTCGACCTGTCCGGCCCGGTTGCTATCGCCGCCGATCTGGGCGGCAAAGTGAACGATCCGCGCATTCGCGGTGTGCTGCGCGCCAAGGGCGCTCGGCTGGAAAGTGCATCGACTGGTACAGTGCTGACCGGGGTCGAAGCGGCGGGCACCTTCAATGGATCGCAGCTGAGCTTCAGCAGCTTTTCCGCCGACGCCGGGAAGGGCGGGCGGGTGACGGGCAGCGGCAGCTTCGATTTCGCAGCGGTCAATGGCTATGGCATTGATTTGAAGCTGCAGGCCGACAAGGCCGTGATGATCAACCGCGACGATATTGGCGCTACCGTCACTGGCCCGCTGACGATTCGGTCGGATGGGGCGGGCGGTGTGATTGGTGGCGATGTCGTGCTCAACGCCAGCCGTTACCGGCTCGGCCAGGCAGTGGCGGCGAATGCGGTTCCCGTGCTCAACATCCGGGAGATCAACTTGCGTGACGGTATGGATGACGGCGATGATCGCCACGCCACCCCCTGGCGGCTCGACGTGCGGGCACGCGCGGCGAGCGGCGTGCGGGTAACCGGGCTGGGGCTCACCAGCGAATGGTCTGCCGACCTGCAGATCGGCGGCGCGCCCGACAATCCGGCGATAACGGGCCGCGCCGACATCATCCGCGGCTATTACGAGTTTTCTGGGCGCGAGTTTGAAATCGACCGCGGCATCATCCGCTTTGCTGGCGAAACGCCTGCCAACCCCGCGATCGACATTGCCGCCAATGCCGACACCACCGGCCTGTCTGCCACCATCCGCGTCACTGGTCCGGCGACGCGCCCGCAAATCGGCTTCGCCAGCGTGCCAAGCCTACCGCAGGACGAGTTGCTGTCGCGGTTGCTGTTCGGCACCTCGATCACAAACCTGTCGGCAGCCGAAGCGTTGCAGCTGGCCGCCGCCGTCGCCTCGCTGCAAAAAGATGGCGGCTTTGGCCTGAATCCCATCAACGCGCTGCGCCGCGTGGCGGGGCTTGACCGGCTGCGCATCCTGCCCGCCGATACCAGTGTTGGCCGCACCACGTCCGTCGCGGCGGGCAAGTTCATCACTCGCAAACTCTATGCTGAGATCATCAGCGACGGGCAGGGCTATTCGGCGACGCAGGTTGAGTTCCAAGTGACGCGCTGGCTGTCGATCCTGTCGACGATTTCAACGCTCGGGCGGCAGAGCGTTAACGTGCGGGTGTCGAAGGATTATTGATCCGCTTTCTGTTTACAGAAGCCCCCCCATCTTCCGTTCGGGCTGAGCGAAGTCGAAGCCCAAGCGCTGCGCATGCCCCCTTCGACTGCCTGCCTGCGGCAGTCGCTCAGGACAGGCTTCGACTTCGCTCAGGGCGAACGGATTGGGGGAGGATTGAGACAACTAACGTCGGCGATAATCCGAACGCGCAGCAATCGCCACCAGCACCGCCGCTGCTAACCGGGCGGGGACGCCGGGGTCGATATCGGGGTAAAGATCAGGCTCGATTGCCTCCACTTCGATCAGCGCCAATGTCCCCTCAGCGAGCCGGAGCAGATCGACCCGTGCGTAGAGCGGGGCGACGGGCAGGGCGTTTACCGCGCGTTCGGCGAGTGCCACTGCTTCGGGGGCGGGGTCGAGCGGTGTGAACACCCCGCCAAATTGCGGCTGGACGCGAAAGTCGCCCGCCTTTGCTACCTTGCGCGCGGCATGGCTGAAAGCACCGTCGATGAAGAAGAGCGACAGCTCGCCCTCATCCCCCACCGAGGCGATGAACGGCTGGATGATTGCCGCTGCGAGCGGCTCTACCCGGTCGCCGCGCGACACTCGGATGGTCTGATAGCTGCCCGCTGAGATTTGCGGCTTTACGACCAGCGTATCGACGCCAAATTGATCGAAGGCCGCGTCGACGCTGGCTTGATCTGCATCGCCGAACCGGCTCGGGACGATGGGGATCCCCTGCGCCGCCAGCTCGGCGAGATAGGTCTTGCGGGTGTTCCAAGCGAGCAAGGCGGGCGGATTGAGCAGCAGTCTATCGGTCGGCCACGCCGCCAGCATTTCCAGCCAGCGATCGACCTGTGTGTGATACCCCCAGGCGAAAAACGCGAGCGTTGCGTCCGCGTCTCCCGGCCCCAAATCCCAGGGCCGAGGCCTGATCACCAGCCCCGCTTGTGCAAAGGGCTGGTGATAGGGCTCAAGCTCATCCGCCGCCATATCGGCATAATCATCGCCCGTTGCCGGCATCAGGACATCGATGAATACCGGCATGACTGGTTCAGGCCGGTTCGCCGACGATTGTCTTCACTTCCATGAAATCGACCAGGCCGAACTTGCCGTTTTCGCGGCCATTGCCGGATTGTTTGTAGCCGCCGAACGGCGCTGCGCCATCGGGGCTCCAGCTGTTGATCGTCACCAGACCTGCGCGCAGCCGCGGTGCGACTTTTGCCGCCGCCGCCGGATCGCCGGAGATCGTCGCGGACAGGCCATAGGGCGTATCATTGGCGATCCGGATGCCGTCTTCCAGCGTGTCATAGCTGGTGATCGTCGCGACGGGACCGAAGGTTTCCTCCTGCGCGATCTTCATGTCGGGCGTCACGTCAGCGAACAGGGTGGGGCGAATGTAATAGCCCGAATTGCGGCCATCGGGGCGACCGACGCCGCCCGTCACCAAGGTCGCGCCTTCGTCGATCGCCGACTGGATCAGGCCCTGAATCTTCTCGAACTGCGCCTTGTTGACGACCGGGCCGATATGCGCGCCCATTTCCGCCGGATCGCCGACGACGACCGATTCCATGATCGTCTTGGCGATCGCGGTGGCATCGCCGACCTGGCTCTTGTGCACGAGCAACCGGGTAGGGGCGATGCAGCTTTGCCCCGAATTGGCGATCACGCCCATCAGCGTCGGCGGCAGCACCGCGCCGAGATCAGCGCCTTCGAGTACCAGATTCGGCGCCTTGCCGCCCAGTTCCTGATGCACGCGCTTGACGGTGGCGGCCGCCGCCTGTGCGACGGCAATGCCCGCGCGGGTCGAACCGGTGAAGCTCACCATATCGACATCGCGGTGGCTCGACAGCGCCGAACCAACGCCGGGGCCATCGCCATTGACGAGGTTGAACACACCTGCCGGCACGCCCGCCTTGTCGAGGATTTCAGCAAGGATCACCGCGCAGCTCGGCGCTTCTTCGGATGGCTTCAGGATGATCGTGTCACCGGCGGCGAGCGCGGGTGCGACCTTGGCGGTGATCTGGTTGAGCGGCCAGTTCCACGGCGTGATCATCGCGACGACGCCCAAAGGCTCATGCACCACGCGGGCGCGGCCGAGCCGTTCCTCGAACGGAAAGTCGTTCAGCGCCTTAAGCGTCGAGATGAAATGGCCGAGCCCGGCGGGCACCTGCGCGGCGCTCGCAAAACCGATCGGTGCGCCCATTTCCTCGCTCACCGCCTTGGCGAGATCGGGCATGCGCGCCTTATATTCCTCGATAATGCGGCCGAGCAGGGCGGCGCGATCGGCAATGCTCGACTGCGACCAGCTGTCAAACGCGGTGCGCGCGGCGGCGACCGCCTTGTCGACATCGGCCTGCGACCCCAGCGTGATTTCGGTGCACGGTGCTTCGGTCGCGGGGTTGATGACATGATGGACCGTCCCGCCTTCGCTCTCGACCCAGGCACCGTTGATATACTGCTTCAGATAGCTGTTCATGGCTTGCTCTCCATCATTGGCCGCCCGGTATTCGAGGCTGGGATATGGCCGGGAGGGATGCCAGCGCCCCGTACGGGTTGCAAGGTGAAACGGACGGGGCGGGCGCGATGCGGGGTGAAGTTGCGGGGTAAAGTTGCGGAAGTTGCGGGTCTCCATCGGTTTGCTGCAACCGGCGCAAAAATTGCGGTGACGGTGCGGAAGGTGATGATCATTTGGACTTGAGCGCGCCCGGAAATAGGGGTGGCTGGGCTGTTTGCGAAGCATTGGGCGAACATTTGCATCGCAATACACTAGTACAAAACAAGAACATAAGCAATGCTCGGCAGGAACCGAGCGGGGCTTCCTGGCTACGTTAGCTTGTGCAAGCTACCCCCGGTCGATCCACTCAATCGCCCTCGCCAGTACCGGATCGCGGCCTGCGGCGATGTCGGCCGCACGCGCCGCCACCCGCACGTCAGGATCCAGCCCGGCATCGGGCTGCGGCGCGCGCGCGAAATAGCCGACCGGCGGCAGATCGAACTCGAGGCCGGTGGCGGGCAGGCGCACGAAGAAGAAGGCGCCGCCGTTGATGCCGCGCCGGTTGCCGCCGGTCGTTTCGCCGAACAGCCGCACCTTGCCGCTTGCGCGCGCCATCGTCGCGAACTGGAATGTGGCCGAGCTGTTGGTCGGGCCGATCAGCGTGGCGACGGGCAGGGTAAGAAGAGGTCCCGCCGGCGCGATCGTCAGAATGGCATCGCCGCCCGGGCGTTCGATGAAACCGTCTCCAAGCGGCTTGCCGCCCACGCCCATCGTTCGAAAACTATTATCCCATGTGTCGAGATAACGATCGATCGATGGCGGCGTGCGTTCGAACCGCAGTTTCTGGATATAGCCCGGCGGGCTGAGCGGGGCATCGATCAGTCGCGCGAGGATCGGATCGCCGCAATCCTCCCCGCCTTCATTCTCGCGCAGATCGATGATCAGCCCGCGCGCGCCAGCAAGTGACGCCAGCCGATCATTCAACCAACCACGCCAGTTCCATTTGCTGTTGTACAGCGCCCAACCGGGCATAGTCAGCACGGCGACACTGTCAGGTCGCATCGTCCAGTCCCACACCGCACCGTCACCCTCGGGCTGCGGCGGCAATTTGGCCTGACGGGTGGCAAGGCTGATCGGGGCCATGTTGATCGATGCATCGCGACCATCTGGCGTGCGGATCAGCAAGCGGTGCATGCCGCCCGGCGGGGCGCCGTAGACAAGGCCGTGAAACACATCGAACGTCTCGATCGAGTCATTGCCCGAAACGCCAAGCAGCGCGGTTCGTTTGGCATCATTATGCCCATCGGCGCGGACATAGCCGATCAGGCGCTGCAGCATCGCGCGCGCCGGCACGCCGTTGATCGCGCGGACTTCGGTGCCGGGCTGTAATGTCGCTGTGTCGCGCTGATCGGCGAGCACGATCATCTTTCCGTCGATCCAGCGAAAGGTGAAGGGCAGGCGGGTGGGGCGATCGAACAGATCGGCTTTTACCGCCTTTTTCTGGTTGAAAAAGTTGGGGTAGCTGTGCCCGCAGCGGATGGTCGCGAGAAACCGGGCAAGCGCGAGATAACGCGTATCGAGCGCGGTTGCCGCGAGCCAATCGCGCTGGAGCAGATCGATCCGCGCGCTGATTTGGGCGGGCGTCGAATAGCGGTGAAGGCCCGGATGCAGCGATAGCGCCTCTCGCAGGATCGCGATGTCGCCTTTCAGATCGGCAGGGGTGGGGGCATCGGCTGCGCGTGCGGCAAACGGCATCGCGATTGGTGTGAGGGCGGCGGTGCCCAATGCGGACAGGGTCTGGCGGCGGTTCATGGCGCAATGCCTGACGGATTTGCGCGGGGCATGCGCCTCATTTTCGCGCAACGCTGCGATTATTCGGCTTTTGAGCCGTGGGCGCGGCGATAGCTTGACGGTGCCATGCCATAGGCGGCCTGGAAGGCCCGGTTGAAGCTAGCCTTAGAACTGAACCCCGCATCAAGCGCGAGATCGAGCAAGTCGGCGGTGCTACCGGCGGCGATTGCTTCAGCCACCGCATCGCAACGCAGCCGGTTGATGAAGGTCGAAAAGTTCACACCGAGCCCCTCGTTCAATGCGCGAGACAAATGGCCGGTGTTGGTGCCCAGTCGTCGCGCCAGTGTCGCAAGCGACAAATCGGGATCGCGCGCCCAGTGCTCGGCACGGACCTGCGCCGCCCAGGCTTCGCCAAGCGCACGCCAATCGCGCGGTGGCGGGGTGGGATCAGCCGGGATGGCCAGCGACTCGATTGTCGGAAAGGGCAGTGCCGCATGCCGCCACCCCTCAATCGCGATGAAGAGCGCGAAGATGGCAATCGCCACATAGAGCCCCATCAAGCCGGTATAGCCCAGCGGCGAAAGTGCATCCCACACCGCATACACCGTCCACACCGCGAGCAATGCGGCACCGGCGGCGATCGCCCGGCTGATCCAGGTAGCAGCGAAGCGATGATCGTCACTGCGCTGCGTCGCAAGCAAGCCGCGATACCGGTGCAAAAGCGCCAGTGCCTCGCGGCCATAAAACAGCATGCCCGCAATCGCTCCAATGCCGGTAACAATATCATACGGCGTCGTGATGATCGCCGACCAGGCATTTTTGGCGGGCATCGGCAGCAAAAAACTGCCGGTCAGGAAGGCGAATTGCAGCGTCGGAGGGGCGAGGTGGCGCCAGGCGGGCACGGGCCAAGTGCCGGTCACCAGCGCGTGAACATAGAAATAGAAGAGTGGTGCCACACCGAGCGTGATCTGAAATGGCGCGAAACTCAGCCAGCGCCATTTGTCGTAAAAGCCCGCAAAGCCGATCATCCAGGGCGTCACGATGCCGACGAGCACGAGCAGCAACAGCGCGAGCGTTCGGTTGGCGGTGCGATTGGCCATGGCGCGCGCCAGGGCCGCCGCCACAATCAACAGCTGCACCTCAGCGACCACCAGCACGGCAGATCGCCAGCCAAAGGAAAGATCATCGAGCATGACCGCTGCTGTGCCGGGGATCGTGGCGGGATGGCAAGACGGATCACGCCGGATGAAAAAAGGGGGCGCCCGACCCGTGCCGGACGCCCCCTTTTTCTGTCCCGATGTCAGCCTTATGAGCTGTAATACATGTCGAACTCGACCGGGCTGGGCGTCATTTCCCAGCGGGCGACGTCGTTCATTTTCAGTTCGATATAGCTTTCGATCTGGTCCTTGCTGAACACATCGCCCTTCAGCAGATAATCATGATCGGCGGCCAGGCTTTCGAGCGCTTCGCGGAGCGAACCACAAACGGTGGGCACTTCGGCGAGTTCGGCGGGGGGCAGATCGTACAGGTTCTTGTCCATCGCCTCACCCGGGTGGATGCGGTTCTGGATGCCGTCGATGCCGGCCATGAACAACGCGGCATAAGCGAGATACGG